>JAHFFS010000001.1 GCA_023247815.1 Candidatus Omnitrophota bacterium | reverse complement strand
TTGTTGGAATAACAATTTTGGCATGGCTTTGGCCGGGACGCCTAAATCTTGCGCGCAGGAGATGAAACGTTGAGCGTCCAGCGTTAAACTTTCCTCGACACCGGCTTCGTGATCAAACTCTTCCCAGGCGATCGAGGCCGCGAAGGCATCACCGGCGCCGGGAAGCTGGGCGTTGAGACGCTTGATAATCGCGTCTTTGCCTGGAACAACGTTGTCGCGGATTAATTCTTCATGGATGGCGATGATGTGATTGTCGGCGTTGTCACCACCGAGGTGATCACGCGTAACACCGTCGGAATCTTGTCTTAAAATATGGCGGGCGGGTAAAAGCAGATAGGGGCTTCCGTCGCTAAGAACGTCGGTATCGACTCGCGCTAAAACTTTTTCTGAGATAGCCGCCAGCGCCCCATCGGAAAGTGACGTATTCACCGGAACAAGAACCTTGATCCCATTGATGGTTTGCAAAGCAAATGTTTCATGTCTCCCACCTGGAAAATCTAAAGTGATGGGGCCATTGCCGCCTGTTTCAGCCAGCTTCTGATCAACTTGCGTTCGCAACGCGTTAAGGTTAATTTGCGAATCTGCTGTGTCACCGGTCGTCAAAACCACTCGGCCTTGGGCCAAGCCTGGCAAAGTTTTTAGCGCCTTAGGCACCGTTCCCGTCGCGCGGGTGTTGCGGGCAAGCAGTGTTGCGTCGATGAATTCTTCTTCCTCTGCTTGCGACAAAGCGTGCCCATCCGGACCATAGAGAATCAAATCTCCAGTCTCGGGATCAAACTTCATGACTCCAGGGACTTCATTGATACCAGCATTGATCAGCCTCATGATGCATTGATCCAAAAAGAGTTCGCTCTCGTCAGAAAGATGACCATCGGCAGAACCAACTGACGACCGCCATTGATTCAAGCAAACGGCCAAAACCGCCAACGCATTCGTCGACGCGGTTTGATAAGCCGGATCAGAATTCCCTTGATCGATGAGACGTAAAAGCACTTCGAGTTTATCTTGCAAGGGATAATCAAAATTATTCACAAACGCCTGGGCATGAGCGAGGCCATTGACCGGATCGTTAAAAAGCGGCTGTTCAATGTTGGTCCTGGTCTCGAGACGAAACTCTGTTCCCCTACCTAAAAGTTTTGCCTGCAAGGTTTCATAATAAAATCGATGCTGTTCATAATTCGTTGATGCTCCGATCGCGATCAGCCCTTCCCTCAACAACACCCTGGCCAAATCGGTAAAATTATCCGACAACCCAATGACACCGCCATTGGTTGATCGGAAAAAGGCCAACAGATAATCATCGCTGTCACGGATGAGGGCGTTAAAGTCCTGGATGCGTCCAGCAGCGTGCAGTTCCCGGAGTTTGACAACGACCCGCATCACCAACGCTCTTTCCTCATCAGTCATTTTCGGATCTTGGGCCGCAGTTTCCAATTGATCAATCGCTGCCGTGACTTGACCGGCCTTCTCCGATGACATTGCCTGGGTCGTAATATTGCTGATTTCATTAAAAGCTGTCCCTAAGCCGAGGGCCCCTTCATTCACAAATTCATTCCTACTCGAACCATTTGCCGTGAATTTGATAAAATAAAGCCTCCTCTGCGTAAAACCAACATCGAAGACAACATCTCCGGGCGCGACGTCGGTAAAACCATCGGATTTTCCCGCTGAACGCAAAATCTCACTAACCACATTTCTGCCTATGACATTTTGGGCGCTTCGCAAAATAGGCCAAAGTGTTGTGAATTGGGGACCAAAAATATTTTCCAGATTACGCTGGTCTTCTTGGCCTAAAAAGTCAGTTAACTCCACATGGGTTGGGCTTATTGTTTGGACATATCCATTTTCCACCAGTTTTTGAAAAACTTCGTTGACATCAAGCCCGGCTTCTTCAATTTGATTTTTCGAAATAATTCCCTTTCTCAACACCCGAATGTTCCAAATGAGCGCGAGACCATCCGCATTAAGGACACTCGGAAGCCCTTGAGCAAAACGCCTCAGGATCCTTCCCTCGAAATCATGGTCATGTCGTTCCGTAAGCAGAACAGGATCATTCGGATGAGACGCTTGTAAAATAGTCAAAATGGCCGGGAATTGGGGACCAAAAACATTTGCCATATTAGCTGCTTGATCGACTAAATTAACTGTCAATAGCACCTCGGTTGGACTGACTTGCCTTGCCCAACCGTTCTCAATCATCTTTTGAAAAATATCGTCGGGATTTAGACCTTCTTCAGCAAACTGTCTTTTCTCAACAATCCCCGGGGGCGGACCAGGATCATAAGAAGGCAAATTCCAAATGACCCTATCAAACCGTTTTCCCCCAATGACCAGCGTTCCGTCTTCTCGAATGATATTATTTCCTAACACCGCGTGGACTTGAAATCCCCCAAGTGCCGCGGTGACCGCGAGATTGGCCATTTCCAAGGGATTAATACCGATAACATTGATCGGCTTATTTGTTTTTCGCGAGGCAATCCAAACATCCAAACCTGTTCCCGGACCAACCATCAGAACGTCGTGATTCGCCGCAATGCCCATTTGATTAAAAATCGCGGTCTGATACCTGCTATCGCTGACAAAGTTAACTTGTTCTCCCGGCGAATAAATGGTAGGGAACACCGGAAGAATGATCTGATGTTTGTTTGGATCAAGCGTTTTGGGAACCTGATTAACAAGGTCCGGAGAATCAAGATCGATTTCCTTAATAGCGACCTGACCCGTTGTCTTATCAATCTCAGCATAAACATATTCTTTCTTCCGTATATAGTTTCCAGAGACAGGATCATATTTGGCATCAAGCCCCTGAATTGTTACACCTAAAGACCCAAAGCGACTTGCTATATAACTGTCAATTCGTTGTTGGTCCGCGTGCCGCTCATTGGCAAAATTGGTCCATTTGGCAACGGCCGCGGGATCGCCCAAATCAGGAACTTTAAAATTATAATAACTCAGATTCAAATACCGGGGATTGACTCCGGGTTTAGGAGCAATCTCATTTAAAAATTCATCCCTAGAAGACACACGGGGGAGCGCGGCAATAAGATCGCCTTTGGCATTGTAGAGAAGATCAAATTGTGTTGTGTTGGCAAGTTCATATTGTAAAAATGCCAAACCTTGTGGAACCTGATCGGCATCGACAACCTGCCGTGCCGGAAGACGAATACTCACAACTCTGGTCCCATCTGCTCTGATTGCATCTGCTTCAATAACCACATCCGGATGGGCTAAAATATTGTTAAGCCCCAACGCTGTGTTAAGACTCCTAGAAGAAAAGGCCGAGGACAATGGTAAATGGTTTCCAACTGCTTCACGCGCGCGCTGGATGACCGCGATTGTTCGAGCGTCTTGTGTTAGGGTCAGCAGCGAAGGAAGTGTCCTTGTATAGGCCTGTTCCCATAAATTATTCAACTGGATTCGGCCGTCGCGTTCCGCGTCAGCAACACTCCTTCCTTCTAATTGGGCCTGACGACGCGCCCGTTGCAGAAATCCACTTTCAATCGCCTGAATGGCAAGTCCCGGCTCATCCCAATAAACGTTCGCGAGCTCTGCTGTCCCATCACGCACAACGGTTGTGTGGACAAGCAGACCACGCGCTAAAATAAGGGCTGGGTCGCTGACCTTTTGAACACCATCGCTCCACGTAAGGCGAATATCCCCATTTCCCATTTGAACATAGTCATTGCGGGCAATGTCAGTGAAAACAACAAAAGCTGATCCCGTGGATGATTCGATGGAAGAATTAAGTGTCATCAATCTGACAATTTGGGACCATATCGTATTTGATTCCGCGCGGCTTATAGGTATTTCTCTATTTGAGTTTGGTTCGACCGCATAAAATAAAGGCCCGGTATTCGCCTTAATTTTAAGTTTTCTGCTATTTTCAAGCCAGGCGCCGGCCATCACTTGAACGTTCTGAGGACCACTTAAAGTCGCAACTGCAACAGCGGATGACTCTGAAAAAACTTCTGCAAGACCACCTTCATTTAATTCATAGTTTGAACGCATAAATTGGGATGTCGTTTTAACATCGCTTGAAGAAGTTGTGGTATCGCGCGCTACATTCAAAGCAAACTGCACGCGTCTGCCATCTCTTAGAAAAACTTCCACTTGAAACACTTTGGTTTCCAGTCCATCGTCAACGCCCCAAAGATTAAGCTGAACAATTTCCTGAACGTTACTAATCACAGAACTTGATCCCGAATTTCTGATGACTTGATTGACATGCGCGCGTAAAATTTCGTAGGAAGTATCCAAACCACTCAAATAACTCATGGCGGCTTGATTTAATTGATTGCCGCTTAACATTCCAACAGAATCCATTGCATCTTTTAATTCTAATAAATACCGAAAGTCTGTGGCAGATGCACGTGAAGACAAACCTAATACCTGCTCACGACTGTGAGAAATCAAATAGGCATAAACTTCTGCATCCCCCACTCTTTCGTTAGTGACGCTCTGGATGATTCCCGTAGCGGCATCCATCACTTCATTAAAATGCGAGCTGCTCACTCTGTTTAATAAATTAAAGAGTCCCTGACTGGGCTTAGAGAAAACAGACGGCCTCACAACTCCATGAACATCTGCCACATAAAGCCTTTGTTTCGCTGTCCCATCAAAAAAATTAACTAAGAAGGGATGCGTTCCAACCACTTCAGCAGTATGGTTAGGTCTGGATTTCGCCTGAAGCACCGCTAAAACCCCTTGCGCATTTGCGCCCCACAAAATCACATTGTTCGCGTTCGCGAAAAGATAATCGAGTATGGAATCAGGAATCGTCCCTTCAAGATCGATGAGCTTACCTGCCGCGTCGTACTTCGGAACAATCGATCCTTTTATCACTTGAAGAGGATTTGAAGAATCGGTGTAGTGAATAAAATTGACCCGGCCATTCGCGTCGCGCGTCACTTCTAAAGGACCGGAAATGTTGAGAATATGATTGGCCTCGGCCTTGACCTCATCGGCCATGGCCAAAAGCCGGTCGCGTTCTTGGACGGTAAGATTTCCTGCCGTATAAGCGTTACGGATTTCTTGTTTTTTGGTTTCAGTATTGTCAATGAGGCCGGAGAGGTAGGCGATATACTGGATTGGAGTTTGCCCCATCCTTTGATACAAAAGGTCTTTGGTGGCCAGTGAAAGCGCGTGGTCAGCGCCGGGTTCCAAATCGATTTCCCGGGCCACAGTCTGGATCGGCCGGTAACCAAATATGGCTTGGTCCAACTCATGTTTAAATACTTCAGCAAGGATGACCGGCTGATTCAGACGAATGAGACGCTCCAAATAAGCTTTGGTGATATAAATATGAACGAACCCATCTTTTTCTCCCTGCCAAAATATTCCTGTCCCACGGCCTTGTGATTGATCACTAATGACGGAAAAGGCCTCCCGACCTTCGAGATCAACCACTTCAATTTTGAACTGCTGAATGATCTTACTCCCAATCTTATAATTCCCTTGCCGCAGCACCTGCGTCTGAAAATCTCTTTCTCGATTAAATCTTTCAAGCGCTTCACCGGACAAACCAACCGGAGGCTGCATGGCTTCGATGATACTTGCCGTTTTCTCCAAGACTGTTGTGCCATCGGCAAATTTATTGTCATTCCCTAAAGTCTTTACTCTATTATTGTTTCTCGCTAAATTCACATCGCTATTCCTCGCGCCTTTGTCTGCCGACTCAATCGTAGTTCCTGGAGACTTCATGTTCTGACTAATGATACTATTTCGTGAATTTAATACCTGTATGACAAAATCCGAAAGACGATCCTTTTGTGCTGATGAAATTTCTCCACTTAAGACAACACTAATAATCTTATCCAGGTTAGTACTATCAATACTCATAGCAATAATCAAACAAAATAAACGCATCTCAATCGGACCATACCTAGGGATTTCCCAAGTTTTAAAATACTCAGCAAGCTGATCCTTGTTCGAAGATTTCAATATGGAAACAAAAGCATTGGCTTGCCTCAATGCCAACGAAGCAAGGAATTCCTCATTTTCCAGCAATACGATTGCTTCCTCAAAAATAGCAATGGTATGTTGGACAAGGCGTAAATAGGTCTGTTTATCGATCAATCCATTCGCGTGTAACTTGTAGTTTTCAGTGTGTTTATTTGCTGTGCCTTCAATCAAATCAATCAAATTTTCTGGAGATAATAATCGCATACGATACTTGGTGGCCAATGAAACCGTCTCCTCATGTTCGACATTTTCCAAATCAATCTCTCTTAAGACCGCCTCTGGATGCGACTTGCCCAACACCCCTTCATCCAGCTCATGTTTGATTTCTTCAGCGAGAGCGATCATATCATCGCTATTTAAAACATCTCCCATCCGTGCCTTTGTCACATAAACGCGCAAGACAATTGAATTGTTATCGTCGAGTTCCAGACGTCTAACAGCCACAGGTCCAGGCCATTTAGAGCCTTCAGCCATCCTATGGGTCTTCTGATCACCCAAATCCACCTGAATCAATTCCACCCGGTAAGGATCCGCAATCGTTGCGCCCTTCATTGTCGTAATGGGTTTTCCTCGCGCGGCATCGAGGATGACCTGTCTCTCTTCTCCCATTAGAACTGTGCTGCCACCGATGTAATCAGCAACGGCATCTTGCAAATGATCAAAACCCTCTCGAGGAATTTGGGCAAGAGAAGTCGTTCCTCCGGGCCTGCTCCTCGCAGCATCAATCGCGGTAAAAATCGACCTCCTATCATTTTTTGTAACAGTTGACCCAATCATTTTAGCCGCAAAGGCTGGATCTTCTTCTAATCTAAATGATCTGAACAAATTGAAACTTTCAACAAAGGACCTGCCGTTCCACTGTCCAGCCAGCAGGTCTTTAACCATCACCAACTGTTCATAGGAATATTCACCAAGACTCAACAAATTGTCAAAAATCGTTTTAGTTTCATTCAACAATTTCCGATTTGCCGAATTCTTGATCGCGTCATTCAATGCCATGACCATAAACAAGACATCCGCTTTTATTTCCTGGTCCATTGAATTCAAAATGGCATCTTCATTCAGCAGCGGAGTAACGGCCAAAAGAATCTTCTCGAGATCGAACCGGATCTGCCGGGCTTCGGTTCCCAAAGATCCTCTTTTCAGCAGATCAGCGAGCTTGAGCGCTTTGGTCATGGTGCTCTGAATCAAAAATGGCGCGATCTGCAGATTTCGGACGGCACTTTCGGCCAGCCCTTCTGTCTGTTCCGCCAAATCATTGCTGTATTCGAGCGCGGTTTGCTGAATCCCCTGAACAACAGCTTGTTTAAAAGCGTTCGGCACATCCAAATAAGTCCCGGTCTGGATATCCAAATTGAGTATGATATCCGCCAAAGCAACTCCCGTCGGTAAAACCAACGTGCCGGTTAAAATCGGATTTCCTGCCGTGCTAAGAATACGGATCTGCGCGCCGCCATTTTGGACAAATTCCATGCGCCCACCCTGGGCGGCCAATTGCGTATAAACAGCTTGAAATGTAGCTGGGTTGTCCACTTGCACGGTAATACGCTGTCCGCCCTGAACGTAAATGTTCAATTCCGCTGGACGTCCTGGATCACGCATTTCCAGTTTGGCTTGTCCGGTCAACTGCGACGGTGGTCTTACAACCTCTGTTGGGTCCCAGCCAAACGGCACTGGGATCAGCGCCTGCAGTTGGGTGTAGGCGGAAAATTTTTCCGCTGGTGGTACATTGGTTTCCCCGCTCTGTTCTGCCGCGATATCCAACCCATAAATCCTAATGGCATTGGCCAAGGCCGTTCGCTGACTGGGATTCAAAGTGCTGATACCGCTCAACGCAAAATAAATCAGATCCAGTGTCGGTGCTGGCACCGTCACTTTTAACGTATCGGTCAAGAAATCCTCAATGACCTCTCTGGTCACTGGCGCCGTTTGCCCCTGCCCAAAATCCAATCCCTGAAATATGCTGTTGGTCACTGACCCGGCTGTTAAAATCTGCCCCATGGCTTGGGTGAGAAGCAGGTTTTCCACGATGGACTGGTTCAAATCGACCAAACTGAATTGTCCGCCTGACACGGCCGTCATAAACGCATCAGCCAAAAACGTGCTCTGCGCGAAACGGCTGGCCAATTCATCAGAAATATCGAAACGATCCACTAAATATTGTTGGAATTGCAGCGTGTTGATTTGTCCGGTTGGGCCAATAACCGTGTAACCGCTTCTTGAAATGTCTCCCAAATTGGCAGAACCAATAATCACATTAGAAAAATTCTGATAATGATAACCAGCATTGTATTCCACCCCCGAACCTAAAATTTCTGCCAGTGGTTCAGAAATGAACTCTGGCAACCCAATCAATATTGCCAGCTTCTTAGCATAGTCTTCCACACCCCACTCATCGACCCCGGAGGCAACAATACGGAAAAATTCTCGAAACTCCGCTGGAGCATTTTTTAGAACATTCTCACCAATCCATTCCAGACCAAGTGATCCACCGGCGAAGGTGTTATAAACATTCCTGATCCGATCAGCGAACAGCGCGTAATTTCTATAATTCCCGGCGAGACCGGCAAGGCCGCCATTGATAACGGGCTCAAGACCAAATTTGGTAAGAAAAGAAAATGGCGCGCCAAAAGCCGTCGTAAACATGATCGACTGCAAATCACCCTGCGCCGAACCCAGCATATTTTGTTGTATCGATGTTAAAAAGCTGCCGGGTCTTACCTGACTCAATTGACTGGGATTAAGCCGGCTGTATAACTGCAAGAGTTCCTCGCCTTGATAAGATTGACCGAGATAGCTATAGGTCGGGTGATAAATTCCCGCCCGCTCAGCAAAATTGAACAAGGGATTAACAATAAAATTGCTCAATCCATAAAGCTTTGGTGAAATCAAAAGACCTTGAGCTGTCGCGGCACCGGCCATCGAAAGCGCCTCGCCAACCGTAACGATCGAATTGAATTGCTGCGCTAATTGGGCGCCCGGACCAAACAATCTCGTGCCTAACCCAGTACTTGCCAATGCTCCGGCCCCACCGATAGCGCCTATGGCAAGTAAAGCAACAGCACCTAGCGCCTGACTAAAATTGCGGTCCTCATAATTGAGCAAATAATCCGTTCCTAAATACACGCCGCCTGCCAATGAGGCGGCAGGAAGAGCAAACTTGCCCGCTGTGGTCGCCCATGCCGGTATCGTCATGAGTGATAATAGTTCCGCGTCGCCAAAATATCCGCCGGGAACAAGATTAGCAAGACTCGCCAGGGCACCAGTCCCCAGAGAACCTAACGCTCCAAACGCTCCCATTCCGTAAAGAATTCTTTCATAAGGATTATCTGTTTGAAACGCGCCATAGCCAAGAAGGCCTCCGGCAAGGAGTTTAGCCGGGGTCATCAGTCCCGCCGGCAAAGATTTGAGTCCCAGTGGAAGAAGCGCTAAATCCATTGCGAATTTTGTGTAGTTACCGTCATCAAATTGATTCAGCGCGTCATAAACCAAATAAGCCCGGCCAGCGTTCATGAGCCCATTACCAATACTTGAAACTGCTGCCGAAGCGCCGCCGGATAAACTAACACCACCCAAATAGCCAAGACCGGCAAGGGCGGCAGCCACACCAACCGTCGCTCCCACCGGGCCAGCCTTAAAGTCACTGCCAAGACCAATAACGCCACTCTGTACCAAACCACCACCCAATGTGGTCAAGAAGGAGTCTCCGTCGGTAAAAAGATTAACACCCGCTCCCAAAAGATTCGAAGCGCCGCCGATGGCAATCTGTCCGGAGTTGTAAAACGCGATCAAAGCGTCGATCCCAACCCCCATCCCTCCATTCTGAACACCGGTCCTGATACCATTTTGGGCCAAACTCACTCTCCAACTTTCGGTCTGGCTCATCGGCCGTCCGTCGACAAATGTACGAGCGTCATAACCAAAGCCGCGACCATTTAAAAGTACTCTGTCC
Organism: Candidatus Omnitrophota bacterium; assembly: GCA_023247815.1. Classification (GTDB taxonomy): domain Bacteria; phylum Omnitrophota; class Gorgyraeia; order Zapsychrales; family JANLHA01; genus JAHFFS01. The sequence goes on along the minus strand of JAHFFS010000001.1, from coordinate 21,027 downwards.
GAGTCGGTGCCACCAGGTTTGATGTAATAGATCAGCCCCCCACCGGTTTGAATAACCCTGCTGCCATCCGGTTTCGTCTCAATTTGAGTGGCAACAAAATTCCGATCAATGATCATCGTTGATGTTCCCCCCCACTGCGACGGCATAGTAACGCGCTGATCAATGAGGACGCCATTGGCGTCTCGGGTGTTAGAGAATTGGGCCCCATGGGCAGTTGTTCCCGAGGTAATGTTTCCAATGAACTCGAAATCAAAAGGAATGACACCGCCGGTTTGTCTCCATATCGCGGAATATTGTCTAGACACATTGCCTGATGCCGCCCGGATAAAAAGGTTTTGTCCATAAGGATTTGCTTCATCAGCCAAAATCGCGTCTCCGTAGAAAAAATATTGTTCATCCGGATTGATTGTTCCTAACCCTAGCTTCGCTAAAACCGCGGGACCATAGACCCTCGTCAACTCCCGACCGGTAAATACGTAAGCATTTTCTTTAAGGACCTGCCGATTGATAGGGTCCCACTCACCCACAAGCCTCCCCCTAATCACCCGTCCTTGCAACAAAACATCAGTGGGATTAGAGGTGTATTGATTTGTTAACATATTCACCTCACCGCCGCTGACAAACGCGATCATGAGGGGCCCGGAAGGACCATGCCTGATCAACATGGTTTTCTGTCCCTGCGCGTTATAACTGATCGCGGTCACGGTATTCTTCGCCAGGTCCCATTCGGTGTCCACAAAACCGCCTTCATCCAGGGGATCACGGCTTGCTATTTTCTGTCCTCTCGAATTCCAAACTTCAAAGGAATAAAGATTTTCCGGGGTCACGTCGGTCAACGAACTGCCGTGGAAAATCATATTGCGGACCTCACCGGTCTTGACATTGCGCGTCATTCGCTCAATGGTTCCGTTACCGCGCACAACAGCGCTTTCCGTGACCAGCCCTTCCCGTGTGGTATGCTGAAAAGAATACTCCATGCTTTCTTCAAATGTTTCACCACGGAAATTGTGGGTGACAATTTCTCCCGTCTGCAGATTGATTTTATTGATGACAAATAGCCCGCCAGGAAGGGCTTCAAAATTCTCAACCTCCTGACCCCATATCGTGATTGTGTAAGAAATACGATTCGCGTTTGAAATCAGGTCAAGGGACGATGCTTGATGAACCGCGCGGTAGACGTGACCGATGTCGTCCTGAGAGGTTCTCACATAAGTCCCGGCAACATCACCTGGGGCGACACTTTCCACCACGTTGCCATCGTAGTCGGTGATTGTGTAAGAAATCAAATGATGGATGTCAAGCTGATTTAAAGAGACGGTCAAATCAGCCGCGTAAACATTGACGCGGTACAAGCCCCCGCGGTCCCAGTCGACCAGAGAGATTTCGATGTGGCTGTCATCCCGACGGAAATACGCCTTACCATCGACTAGAAACGTGCCGCCAATGGATAGAAAAGAATTTCCGTCCGCGTCAACGGTCAATTTAGAACCAGGGCTTAAAAAATGATCTTGCGCGATTTCCTGATTGCTGCCGGATACGTTCCAGTACTGTGTCGTCCATTGATTTTCACCGACCTCCGTGCGGCTGACGATAAACCGGACGTTTTGAAATCCCGGAAAAGTGATGCCGCCGCCATCGGTCTCGAGCACTTTGATCGACGTCCATTCGCCATCATCTCGATAAGTGATGATCTTGAAAGGCGTCAAATGATTCGTGAACAAATTGATTTCACCCACCTCTCTTGATCTCAATTGACCGTTGGCATAAACGTCTTTGACGCCGGTAAGGATATTGAGAAAATCACCATGACGGTCCGCGCCGTTCGCGGTGAACACAATGAGATTCCATTTTTCCGACCGGCCCAAAATCACGTCCAACGGCCCGGAAGTTCTGGTCAAGATCATAATGGGTTCTCCCGGATGGTCCGTCTTGTAAAAAACAATTTTATCTTCCGTCTCCTCGACATAAAATTCAAATCCGCCAAAACGAATATTGGCGATAATACGGCTGAGTGAACCCAATCCATACCGGGCGAAATCAAAATTGCCGAGGGTCCCGAAGGCCTGCTCAATGCGATTGATCATGGCCTGTCGTGTTGCAGGATTAAAACTCGTGATCAAAATGGGTTTTTGATCAGACTGGTCTTCTTCCATAAGACCACGGCTAATGCCTTCATAAACGAGCATGGTACGACCCTGGCCATCACGGATGACCAATGTCCCTTGCGATTCATCGTCGGAATTCGATGTCCAAACGCGGCTGCCAGTCAAATCCCCATTCTCATACTGGCTGACTTCAATCGAGACGCCGGAAAGAGTCTCGTGCGTCGTTACCCGCGAAAGGATCGTGTCCCCATCAAAACCGGTGATGATGGTTGTTCTTCCATCGGGGACGATGATGACCGTCTGATCTGAAACTCTCCTCAACCCTTCGAAAACTGTTGTGGAGATTACGGTTTCCTTATAACCGTATTTGATCGTTTCGATCGTTCTTGATAAGACTGTCTCCCCGTCGAAAGCTGTGGTGATTGTCACTTTCTGACCAGGCGAGGTGATCACTGTTAGATCCGAAACTTTTTTCCCACCGACATACGTCGTCGTTGATTTTCTGGTTTCCTGGTCCGTTTCCATGTCCGTGATAACAAGTCTTTGTTGACCGGTCTCTTTGTCAAAAACTGTTGTAATCGTTGTTCGCCCTTCAGGTGTGATGATCACCGTTAAATCCGAAACTCTTTTCCCGTCTTCAAAATTCGTCCTCGATGTCCTGGTTTCCTGACCGGTCTCAATGACCGTTATGACTAATGTGGGTTTGCCCGTCTGCGCATCAAACGTCGTGGTGATCGTTGTTTTCTCATCCGATGAGGTGATCACCGTGACATCCGAAAGCATTCTTGTGCCCTCAAAAACCATCTTGGACACCGTCACAATCGGCGTAGACAGCCATTCATACGGTAAAGAGGGATCAAAATATTCTTCCTTGGTGTATTCAACTTCCCGATGCCCATCAACCGCCCATTCTTTGATCGTGATCTTATCGCCATTCTCATTGAATGTTGTTTTCTCGGAATAACCGTTCACCAAAATCAGTTCACCATTGGCACTCGAAGAATAATAACGGTTGAAAACAATGCTGCCATCGGGGGTTATGGACGGGGTATTTTCAATGTAATAACTCCTTGTCCCGTCGCTCCATCGATATCCGACAATCTCTCCCAGATCATCAGTCGCGTTTTCCCGAACAGCAATAAAACCCTGCTGTTCCAAAATATGCCGCATGCCAGTGCGGTCATCAGAACGGATGTTAAACGCCTTGGTTAAAATCGGCGCCAACAGATCTTCTAATTTGGGCACAAGAACTCCGCGCACAGCACCGATCGATTGCGCTGAAAGTTTCGTCAGATATAACTTGAGATATTTATTTTCGACATGGGCCGCCAATTCATTCATCACTTCGGTGGTCAATGAGTCAAAAGCGGCGTTACCAAATCTTCTGGTGACGGCCTGGATGATTTGTTCCGGTGTTCCGTTGGAAAGATACAGTCCACCAGCGGTGAGAGAAGCACTGATCCCCGCGTTGATCCCCAGCCTTAAAAAGAAATTCTGCTCCGTCTTGATAAAAATGTCCGCGACCGCGTTGGATAAAATTTCAATTGACTGGACCAACGACAAATGCGCTGACTGGGCAAAGCTTGACCAACCAAAACTCAAGGTATCAGTATTCGCCGATGCCGCGGAAAGATATTCTCCCCCTTGTTTGACCTGTGGGAAAAGCTTTGACCAAATGCTGGTGCGGGTCCTGATGGTATAACGGCCAATCTGTCCAGGCTTATCACCAAACTGTTCTAAAACACTGGCCCGGTCCGCCACATCAAAGGTATCGACAACCTTGCCGGTCTTGGTGTCAAATACTTCGATCATCTCTTTGCCGGAGAACAACGCTTCAAGTCCGGCGCTGATCGAATCAATGGTGGCCGCGGCCAAAATGGAAAAACCAATGTCCAGGGCAAATGCTTTGAGGGCAACACCAATCCCCTGGGTGATGCTGGTTTTGACAAAGTTATATGTCCTTTGAACGCTTTGCGATAATTTGTATCCCGCGGCCGCGGCTTTCAATGCCGCTTTGACTGAAAAATCTTGGAAAGGTTTGGTGATCGTCGAGAAAGCGCTGTGCGTCCCTTCAAAGGGATTGGTGATCCCTTTGTAAAAACCTTTGATTTGCTCCTGCAGTGATGAAACAAAATAGCCAACGCCAAAAGTAATGGCCCCCGCGGCAAAAGTCACAGCGCCCAGCGCGAGTTGTCCGATGCCAAGCAAGGTTCCCCCAATACCACCTGACGCAATCGATCCCAAACCCAATGACCAGAATCCAGCGCCCGTGGTCATCAAATGGGCGCCTGCTCCCATAACCGCTCCGCCAATACCGCTCGTCGATGCCGCTGTACTTGTCGCTGAAGCGGCAATGCCGCTCGTGCTGCCAGCCGTGAACGCCGAACTAAACGCGCCACTGATCGCGGTCCATGCGGCACTGATCGCGTTGCCAATGGTGCTTACAAGTGAGCTAAGACCCATCGCGCTAAAAACCCCAGGAGCGGCAATACCGATCGTCACCAACATCACCGCGACAATAAGAATCGCTTTCCAATGATCAGCAATCCAGTTTCCAATGGCTTTAAAAATTTTACCCAGCCACGAGAACAATCCCGCCCCACGCGTTTCTTTCATAACGTCATTGGTCAAAATTTTATCGGTGATCACCGTCTGGAGATGTACCGCCGATACCACTGAATGATCCAACAAAACCTTTCCTGTCCATATCTTTTTAAACTCAGCCAAAGATACCGTGCGTGTCTCTTGATGATCTTTAAACGTGATGGTCTGCGCCGTTCGATTGATCTCGGTTACGGTCACGAAATGGCCATTTTCCAAATAAAATATTTGCCCCCGTGGCTGAGTCTGTCCACCAGAATTGATAATCTGCTCAATCCAGTCCAAGGCCTGAGTCCAGTCTTGCTCATTGGCCACAAGATTGTATCCCGTGGTCTCTATCCCCTTAGCCCCAGCCACCAGATGCAGGGCAAACATGGACGTGATCAAGGCCATGCCTTTCTGACTGTCAGAACGGATGATACCTAAAAGAATATCGACCAAAATCAGTGCAGTCGCGATCTGTACCCGTCGAGGATCCTGCAAATCAACCGCGCTCAGACCCAGCATGACCAAAAGACTGTCATAAGCACTGCGGCCAAAATGGCTGTCGCTCGTGTTTAAGAATTCTTGAAGATGGGCCACATCTTGATCGGTCAGCAGGATGGTTTTCATTTGCTGGGCGGTGAGGAAGGCGTGCAAACCTTGAAATGTTTTGTTGTCGAGCGAAGATGTTAATCCTTGCTGGCGATAATCGGCCAGCGCGGCCATGACATTGGTTATCACCGACGATCGGAAAGCATTCTGCCGACCCAATTCGTTGTTATTATACCTGGACGACGTGATCAAATCTTTGATCTCTTGGATCGATGTCCCTGCTTGATATTGCTGGGTAAAATAATCCAACTCAGAGAGACTCACGTCGCGGCCTTGAATCCGCGGAGATTGGGCAGTCCAGATGTCCCGACCCAATTGCTCCTGAAAGACCATTCGCAATTTGCGTTCAATGGCCGGTAGAAAACTACGTTGATAAGCCGCGATAGTATCATTGTAGGAAACCGCGGAAAGATGCCTTCCGTTCATTTGCGTTGCGGCCTCAGCAAATTCTGCCAACGCCGCGTCTTGCGAACTGGTGATGGTGCTGCGAATATCTTCAACCGAACGATTAGGAATGGAAGACCATAACTGCTCCCCATGAACAATCGACCCCAATGGATGCGTGGGAACAAACGCCGGCTGGCTGCTAACGGTCCCTTGCTCAGCAAGGAAAAGCGATTCGGCGTTTTGCGGAGAAATATAATGACTTCCCGAGGGATCATAGCGTTCTCCTCCCACATTCACCCGTCGGACAACCCTTCCTTGGGCGTTCAAGATTTCAATCCCAGAGATCACCGGTGCCGTGGTGAAGAGATCATCACCGGAATACCCGACTTGATTCCCATCAAACTGAATGGTCAACATATTGTTCTCGCCGACCAAGACGTTATACGCGCGCGTGACCGCCGCGGTCAAGCCATGAAATGGGTAATACGTCCCTAAGGTGGTGACCTGCAAACGATCGCGATCATCCATGGCGGAGACAATGTCAAAATCATTTTCAACCAACTGTCCCTGAATATTCACATCAAACAACCGTTTGGCCCGATCAGCATCGGTGGGAGGGGCATTGTCCAACGACCAGAACGGCAGGACATCCAAATCGTTATTGCTGTTTGACTGGACAATGGAAAAAATTCCTACCCGATGAATTTCAAAGATCGGATCCAGCACAAACGCGGCATCCTGGGCGTTTTTGAGGAGTTTGAATTTATTTTGAATCACCCCTAGCGCGTTGATGTATCCTAACGTAATCAAGCTATTAAAAATATTTTGCGTATAGTTGCGATTCAGTATGGACTTTGATGCCAGCGAATTGTCGATGTCCGTAAATTCTTCCTCCGTAAGTTCGGGAAACCATCTTTTAAATGTGTTACTCAATGCGGTGTAAGAAGTAGATACGTATAGGTCATTGGCGATATATCCCGCGGCTTTAAGTCCGGCCACAACGGCAGAGGTTGGAGGATAAAGATCAAAATATCCGTTAGGGTTATGCAACGGTTCAAAATCCGCTTTTACGACAATACCGTCGCCTGGTAAAGGTGTTGAAACCAACCTGAGTTCCACATCCGTTCGGTTTGAATTGAGTTTGCTGGGATCAGCGTGGCCCAAGACCCTGAGGTTGGGTTCCATAAAATGGAGACGGACCTGATAATTTCCAGCGCCACCGAATTCAGCGAGATTCGCGTAAAAGGTCAGCTGATTTGAAGCATCCGCTTCCCGATAATCCTGATACATTCCATTATCAATGGTGTTGATGACTTCAAACTCCGTCGACCCGATATGACCGAGGCGCTCCGGGTGGCCGGCATTAACCCAGTTCCAATTCCCATCGCCTTCATAGGCCGGTTCTGGAAGGTAAAATATTTTTGCTAGCCCCTCGGTCCGGGAACGCGCGATGGATTTGAGATGACTGATAAAAAGCGAAGGATTAAAAATCCCAACGGTGGTGATGGTGCTCGTCACCTGATCTCGGGTGGAGATCCCATCCGCGATTTGCTTTTCAGTGGCTATTCCGTCCAAGACTTTATCAGGTCCCCAATATTCCGAATCAAGAAAACTTCCCCGCAGCGGCTGGACCTGGAATGTCGTCCCCGCGTTTTCATTGACCCATGCCGAATAATACCGCCAATCAACCGCCTGTTGGGCCACGGCAAAGACATCAGCCAAACCAAAATTCCACTGAGGGGTCCCTTGCGCCATGACCGCGGCCATTTGCTGATAAAGAAATCGTATGGCGGCATCGCCATCGGCATCACCGGCTTCTTGTTGAAGCCCAATCCCGCGACTCGTGAGGGTCTGCGCGAAGATGGCCTTTTGCCGCGCGCTCAACTGCTCAAAAGGAAGATACTTTTCGGAACGAAAACTTTTCGCCCATTCACCCTGCCAATCAGCAGGCTCATCCAAATGCGTCTGCGAAATGAGATTGCGGCTGACCACGTCCCCTTCATTGTTGAAAAGATAATCGTAATAGGCTTTTCCCGACGACGATTCAACCCAGGCCGCCTCATAGGCCGGCACGTGGCTGACATAAGTCTCATTGCCATACGCGAAATTGATGGTCTCATTTTCTGGTCCGGCAAATCCATACGTCGTGACCGTCGGCGCTTCATCCCCGCTATCATTCTGGATGAGCTTTTTTCGATTGAGTTTACTGTCAACAACATAGCTGAACGTCGATTGTTTCGTTCGTCGCTGCGGTGGTGAAACATCCATCCCTGGCAGATTCAATTTCAATGATGAGTTGTAATGAACCGCTAAAGAATCTGGATAGGGCGTCGTTCTAAAATTGATGTTCTGACCGGTTTCCAAAGCAGCGTTCTTTCCATCGGCATAGGTCATGTTAAAGATCGCCTCATTGCCGTGTCCGGTCTCATCAATGAATTTATTGTTGGCAACCTGATCAAAATTATAAAACGCGACCAAGGACGGATCCAGGCCCGGATCATAACCAGTTGTTCGACGGGCGCGAATGTCAGAAGCACTTTGCGAACGGTTAAAAAAAGCCGCATTGTCGATCAAACCATTGGCATTGTAAAGCCAGTCCTGCCCACCAATCAGATAAGGATTGTCCCCCAAATAACGGAGCGGTTTAAAAAAGACCTTTGTTTTGACCACATTGCCATCGACGTATAACGAAGCAATGTTGAAATGGGGATTTTGATTGATCAGAGAATCTTTTAACAACGCCCGCCAGTAAGAATTGGTTGTCGGATATTCTGATCCCTTCTTATTGGGAATCCCCTGACGGAAAAATTCGGCATAAAGGCCGCTGTCTGCACCAATTTGATCGAGGAGGGCATTGAAATTCGTCACATTGTCGCCATAATCAGCGGCGATCTTGGAATACGCCTGATCAATGCCGACCGACATCGTGATGTGATACCAAACATTGTTTGCGATAACAAAATTTGATTTGATATCAGTTCTCACCGGTGGTTTTCCATCACCATTGTCGTGCCAAATGGCCGCTTCCAACTTACCAGACGCCTGATTGATGAAAACCCCATCGTGATAAGCGTCCCGGTTCACTTTACCGGTATTGTCATAACCACGGCGGGAGACGAGAAACCCGTCTTGCTCAGCGGCGTCCATGTTTTGCGCTCCGGTCCGCATAAAATCGAAATCAAAAGCAAATCCTCCGTACATCAGATACATCATTTCTGGCGTCTTGATGGGGACCGCGACCGAATCCACCTGACCATCCAGCTTAAGCGCGTTACTCGGAAGATTGCTGACTTGACCACCGATGACATTAAGATCGACGACTTTACTGTCCTCATCATCGATTTTAACGATTTTTCCGTCCTTATCGGTGAGCGCGTAGACAAATCGATCATTCTTTGTTGAACCCGTGTCCGGCGTATACGTCACCGACCCATCAAGATTGATTTTGAGCGATCCATGATGCGGATCCTCAATGATATGAAGAAATGGTCCTTTGCTGTCCGCGTCGCGTTCGGTCACATTGTTGACCTGGCTGATCAAAAATCCATCCTTATAGCGCCGGACAATCGTGTCGCCATTCGATAATGTTTCCGTGGACTGAATGATCTCACCGGTCTTTTGATCGACTTCATCATAGGTGAACGTCGAACGCTTGCCGTCTTTGTGAATGACACTCACCGGCGCGGATAAAAGACCGTTGAGTGTGTATCCGGCCGCTGACACCGCTTCGTTTTCGGTCAGCACCGAACTATACGTTTCTTCTGTCCCCGAAGCTCCAAATGTCCACGGGGCTTTGACGACCTTATACTTTGTCAGAGTTCCCGACCCCACAATCCGGATACGACGCACATCCGGATCCGGCGCAAAAGTCACGATCTGTTCTTCGGAACCAGCGATCGCGGAAGAATAAATTTCCCGTCCCGGAATCGGGTTGCCTACATAATCCAGCATAACGATCTTCAATAATCCGCTTCCCTTGGCCATCACGGAATAACGAGCTAAGCTTCGGCTCTGCGTTTCAGTCAATTCATCATTATGTCCGGAGGAATAGGCGTTGCCGCTGGTCAACAATTCAATCGGCACCGTCGGAATACTGTCCGCCTCATAAAGAACAATGTCATCCGACATCGTGACACTGCGGATGTGATGAAGAGCGTCCCAGACATAGGTGAAATTCATGACCCTGCCCGTCGGATCAATCTCATGCAGGAGATCCCCTTCCTTATTAAAGATCTGGGTCGTGATTTTTCCCTGCCAATCCATCGAAGTCACAATCACGTTATCACCATCCGCGTCCTTCAGTGAATTCATGATGGTTTTATGCCCATCTTTATCAATGGTCGCCACAAGATCTCCTTGCTGATTAAAAAATTGCGCGGTGAAAGTCTCGGCAACACGTGGACTGCCATCAGCAATCCCTTCGATGGTGATTGGGAGTTCTGACGACAACGTTTTAATCGTCTTTTTGTAAACGACCATGACCCGCCCTCGGCTGTCTTTTTCATATTTCAATTCTTCGACTTGTCCAAGGTCCGGATTTTCCTGACGGACGGTATCTCCCAGGGGCGAAAATTCCATCAGCGTCACAAGATCAACAACCCGGCCGTCTCTTTTTGACGCGCGGCTTTTTTCCGAAACGAGATTCCCTTGTCCATCAATGACAAAATCGTAATAACTGGTCTCATCGTTGACAACATCGTTCACGATTTTCTGGGTGAGAACCACCGATCCTCTGAGGTTATACTTTGTCACATTCTTAATCACGTCACCACCTGGCTGCGATGGATTTACGGTCTCAATCGCCTCGATCAAACGCCCGAGACCATCGAATTTTCTTTGATAACTTGCGGTCGTGTCATGTTCCGTGCCGGCCTTATCGACAAAAACACTTTGCATTTCGCCCATGGAGTTGAATTGTTTCACCATCTGCACGCTGGCATCCCCGCTCTCAAACCGCGATTCTCCCTGCATATCGCCGGCCCGTATCCCCGCGCCCAATTCTAGGGCCATAGGATGTCCGTGCGCGGAATCATCAATGACAAAGAGTCCATCATCGACGTAAGAGTTGTCAAAAGAATAATAGGCTTCCAGCCCACTTTGGCTGATGTCTTCGATCCCATTTTGCCAAAGATCAAAAACCTCCTCATTCGTCAAGGCCCGGCTCATGATGGCCAGATCATCAACCACCCCGGCGGCATTGTCGATCCATTGCGACCCGCCGACCATATAAGGCCGCGTGCCATGATCTTTCAGCTGACCGGGAATCACGACGGCTCCTTGCAGAACCCCGTCCATAAAAAATTTCATGGTCCGATCTGCTCCAACGACCATAACAAGGTTGACCCAGCGGTTAAGACCCACGATACTCTGATTCGTAAAGATCAGGGCGTTCTGGCGCTCTCCGGTTGTTTGATCAATATAGGATTGAATGGCTCCGGCCTTACCAGCAAAGTCATCTCCGACATTTTTGATAAAGATACCGTCCAATCCTTCGGAAGAATTGATCTCCGGACGAGCAATGATAAATCCATCCTGATTCAAGGCATCTTGACTGGGCATCGCGGTCGCGTAAAACCAAACGCTGTAGGTAAAGCCGTGAACGTCATCCGTAAGATTCTCCAAGGCCCCTTGCGCGTCGATCTTACCGTAATCATCGATCCCATCCAAATAAAGCCCCTGACGCAAATGAAATTCGGTGGTTCGCGTGACATTCAAACGATCGTCGTAAACATGATGGAATTGCTGGACCTGTCCGTTGCGGTCTCGGGTCGCGGTCACGGTGCCGGTCACTGGATCAAGATAGGTCTCTTCCGAATAAGTGATATCATGTCCGGCCACGTCATAGTCCGCCGGAATTATCACTGTGCGGCGCATCGATGTGATTTGTTCCTTGTGATTACGGTGATAACTCATCTCGGTGCGAAGACCATTTCTATCCACCTGCGCTTTGATATCACCTTTGCGATAATTCAGGCCGTCGCTGACATAAAATTCTGTTTTTTCCACAAAGGATTTTTCAACGTCACTTTCCATTTCCTTGATTTTGGTGTCGCGTTGGTTCAGATTGCCCAAGGAATCAAAATCATAATCAAACTCACTCACCCGCTGGTCTGGATCAACCCGCTTGACGGGCAGACCGCTAACCAGGTCAAAATCTTCAACGGTCGTCAATTCAACATCAAAATCCCAAGTCAGATCTGAAATATTTTGAAGCGAGGGCAGAGCGACCGTGACTTTTTCATAATTGTCCTCGCCCATTGCTTTCAAATAAGTGGTTGTTCGCTTGACGGTCGTGTTACCCTTGGCATCATCGACGTAAGTGATATTGGTCAAGAGTCCGTTGCGATCAATGAAACGGACCACTCGTCCTCGAGAGTCATATTGATAAAACTCTTCGTGATCCACATCAACCTTCCCATCAAGCGTTGTTATCGCTCCGGTATAATGGCGAGCTTCAGCGATCGTTTGGCCTTGATCATTCAACAGATACTCACTTTTGATGTTGAAACCCAATGGATCGTTCACCTCAATGAGTTGACCGGCTTCATTAAAACGCCGCTCGCTCTGAATTCTATGAGAATTTCGCTCCATCACCCGTCGAGTCTGGCCTTGGGGGCCCTTCTCATAGGTGAAATAAACGATCTGACCATTTTGATCAATGATTTTGGCGATCTCGCCTTTCCAGACTGGATTCGGGGCATAGTCCGAAGTGAAATAATAAATTTGGCGAAACGGTTTATCCGCGCGAGTATTTTGATCGCCCTGGCCGAACCGATTGATGTCAATTTCCTTAACTCCGATGATTTCGCCTAAATAATTCACCGCGTATTCATAGTCGGTAATGAATCCATTTCTATCTTTACGGCTCTTGGGGCGGCCCCTGAAATAACCTTCGATAGACGCGTCAGCCAAGGTATAATTCAGAACCTCTTCACTAAAGGAATATTCCTGCGGATCGTCAAAATCTCCATCGTGGTTGGCATCAAATTCCGAGGTTTCAAGCGTTCTGATGATTTCTGATCGCTCATTGCGTTCATTGACAAATCGCTGCACGACACCGTTGGGCTGATAAACCGCGATCAAATCTCCGTCGAGGCTACTGACTTGAACAGTCTCAATCGTATCAGCGGCCCCGATTCGGCTGAGAAAAACCGGATCATCAACGTCTTGGGCGCTTCCTAACATCCCGGCAAGACTGTCGGCCAAAGGGATGCCGGTTAACGAAATATGCTCCCTGTTCACATACTGAATGACCCGCTGTTCGGTATAATCAATATCGCCGTAATGACCGTCTTCCTTCTTAACATTGATGAATCCCATCGGACTTCCCGTCGGGCTCAACTGTAAAGCGAGCTCATCATCTTCCCCTGACGCGCTCGGGCGATAATATTCTGTTGTGGTCCACTGAGTGTCCTGGTCAATCCATTTATTTTTTTGAACAACCGAAAGATTCAGCCGGCCATCGCCATTGCTGTCTTCCTGAGGGTCCAGGACATAATTTTCATTGCGATCTTCGAGATAACGATAAACCGCGGTTGACCCATCGGCGAATTGGACTTCCGAAACCAATTCCTGCCCGGGCTGACCTCGATACCAGGTCTTGACAACCGCGTTAGAACGTTCACGATCATAACTCACGGAATAATCCCGACTCCCATCGGACTTATAGCTAAAAACCGTAATACTTCCGTCGGCCGTGAAAGATCGATCAATCAGTTCCTTTGTGCTCTCGCCACGATAAATCAACAAACTTTTTTCCATGGCCTTGTCGTGACGTTCATGAACAGTCACGGCAAAATCCAGATCAGCTTTGCGATCATCACTCTCATCCTCATCAGCCTCATCCTCAGCCTCATCATCCCTGTCCGCATCAAGATCCGCGGCGGTAACAGCAAAAAAATCCAACAGGTTAGAAAAACTGTTTCCGAAATAATCTTGCAAAAGTTCGGCGCTGAAAGGATGATTGCCGTGGTCTTCAACGGAATTAAAATAATAAGTGGCCGTTTTCTGAAGGTTATCAACGGTTTTGACCCGCACTTCTCCTCGATAAAAGTTGTTGCGGATCAACTTATATCCATCCTGCTCACTTTGAGGATCAGGCTCAAACTCCTCAACCAGGTCAAGGGTGGCGGCATCCCCATCACCACTTTCCAAATATCCCAAACTGTATTGATAACGCAAAATTTTCGCGATGTCCGTCGTGATTTGATCTCCTTCCCGTCGAAAAAGTTTGGTTTCGCGTTTGAATTCATCATCACCCATCTTGATGAACGTGGTGATCCGGACCGGGTTAGCGCCTTGAGGAATTTCAGTCAATTTTCCCGCGTAGCTGACCGAATAATCGACATAAAAGCTGTCATCGGTGTCCTGTGCTCGGAAATCATGATATTTACCGTTGGAATAAAAGAAAAATGTTGTCAGCGGTCCGAATTCATCTTCTTCATAACCATAATCACCATGGTCCGTCTGTGTTGGGATGACGTCGGACAAAAGATACAGGATATCAGTGGTATTATCGGGAATGTCACCGGCAATATTGAATTTGTGGTAAGCCTCCAGTTCGGTCACGGAACCAGCTTTATAAGTGAAATCGCTCCGGGTGGCCTTTGTTTCCTGGCCCGCGGGCCCCTGATAAAACAATTCATAGGAAATACGACTGGACTCATCCAGGTCCGGAAATTCCTCATCAACGATGTCCTCGGCATAGACGGTCCTTTGCCGCAAAGCACCAGGGCTCAGAGGAGCATTCACATCAATGTTGTAAGATTGGATTTCCTTCAGACGGCGTCCTTCATAAATATGTTTCACGAGCACAATCCGGTCGGAGGCGTAATAGCGCGCTTCCCTTAACCGGTTGATTTGTTCCGAACTGCGGATCAAATCAAATGCCGTGTGAGGAAATGTTCCTGTCCTGCCAGGGGCAGACAGTTCGGCTTGGATCACGTCATCGACATTAACAAGATTCCCATCCGCGTTTTTTATCATCGTCTCATAGGTCTCCGCTGACAAAAGCTCATCGTTCTTGAATGTCAGATCGCGGTACTTGAGGGGATCCTCAAAAAAATTGCTGTCGGCATCACTGTGTTTGTATTTGTTGACCTTTTCCACAAAACCGGTTAAAGGGTCATGCGTTATTTCGACCAAAATGATTTCTGACGGGCGGCGGCTATCAACGCTGGCCATTGTTTCTCCGGAGGCGTTGATCACGATGACACCCTCCGCGGCTCGGATACGGGTTTCAATAACACGTCCATTGTCCCATTCATATTCGTACGTTGTTTCCCGGCCCGGCCGCAACGCTTCTTCGAGAAGATGAATTTTATGAAAACCTCCCCGAACGGCACCCGCGACCAATTCCAGGCCGGCCGACTCCAGCAGACTCCCAATCTCCGATGATTCCGCCCCTTCCGTCCACTTCACCCAAAGTGTATCCTGGCTGAAAGGTTCGACCCGCTCTCCGGTCGTGTCAAATTCCATCTGATCAACAATCTCGGATTCCGAAAGGGATTGCAGGATGAACGCTATTTGAATGTATTCCGTGATTTTCTCTGGAAGTCTTTCCGACGAATAATGGATGGTTCCATCCAGGTCGACAACAGCTCTTTCCTGTTCGCTCACCGAATAGTCCGTGCGGACCAAGACCCCGTTGGAACGCTCTTCAAACTCCGTCAAAATGGTTTGATCATTTCCCCGAAGATAGTTGAATGCTGACGCGAAGGAAGAGTTCAGCCGGCTTTGCTGATAAAGGAGGGTACCACTGGCATCATAGCCCATGACCGCGGCATCGGTTGTCACCGTTGACGCTAAAATTTTGCCTTCATCGTCGTAAGTGTAACTGGTCTCAATCGTCGATCCGTCGGAATCAACCACCTTAACCGGATTGCCCTTATCATCATATTCCGTTCTGATCGAAGATCCGGGACGACTCTCAATTTTGGCAATGATCTGATCTTCATCATCTTTTTCATAAGTTACTGTGACAACATCGTGCAAAAGGGCGCCAAGTTTAGGATCATTGCGGAAAGCATTGATGTGTTCGATCCAATACAAATATGGGTCCGCGGGTGGAGGCTGCGGTAAAGACTGTGGATGCTGACCTAAATACTGATCGAT
Organism: Candidatus Omnitrophota bacterium; assembly: GCA_023247815.1. Taxonomy (GTDB): domain Bacteria; phylum Omnitrophota; class Gorgyraeia; order Zapsychrales; family JANLHA01; genus JAHFFS01. The sequence continues at coordinate 5,227 of JAHFFS010000001.1, read as the reverse complement.
TCGCTTTTTTTGTTCGAGTGTCAATCCGGTCAACTTCCATAATTCACCCTGAGCATTGAAAATCCTTGTTCCCGATGGACCCGTGATCAAAGTTGCTATCAACTGCTGCTGAGCGTTTTTAACATACGTCCACTCAAACTGATTCCCGAATTTATCGGTCTGCAGCAAATAACGCTCATCGTTTTTATCAATAAGAATCTTACCGCTAAGATCCATAACTTGCTTTAATTTTCCTTGAGGATCGTAAATGATCGATGTTCCATCCGAATAATTCTCACGGATAACATGCCCCAACTCATCATGCACAACCGTCATTTGTGAATTTTCGACAACGCGTTCAATCCACGCCGAAGTCTCGGTTTGACGCGGGAATTCCAAAGCAATCGTATCGCCGACACGGACCGAAATCTTGCGGCCACGGTCGCCCGGCCTTAAAACAATCCGACGAGGTTCATCTTCTTCATTCTTTTCTGAGGCTTGGACATAAACGGCAAATTCATTCAAGATTCTGGCGTTTGACGGATCTATTTCATAAAAACTTAAGAGTTCCCCTCCTTTTGTTTGGACAGCAAAGGAGTATTCACTTTTTGCGTCACTGACATTGGAATCCATCGGGGTTAAAACATGTTCATCTTGCAATTCCCATCGATAAGGAAGATGGACTGGCAGCCGGACCTTGATGATATCGTTTTCAAAAACTTCAACGACCTGATCATTTTGGCTTTCATCGATGAAAAGCGATCTGGTGTTGGGGTTACTTCCATCCTGCTTTTTGACAACAATGTCAACGTGAAAAGCGCCTCGTTCGGGAAGATAGTCTAATGTATCGGTTTTTTCCGCCAAATCGATCCGGGTGACACCGGGCCTAACCGGTTCAAAAACAAAAACGTCATGATCAGAAGGTCTTAAAGCATCGGCGAGTTGCGCCAACTGATCAACGCTGAGAGTATTTGCGAAAGGAGGGTCTTCCAGATTGATGTTCAAACCCGTCTCTTCCATGACCGACTCAAAGTTATCGTCGAACCGCTGGATATTTTTAAGACGCAGCACCCGGTGATCGGCCCCAGGAATACCGCTATAAATGATTCCATTCCCCGATGAATTTTGCGCATTTCCAGCTTGGTACAAAAGCCGGTTCTGGGCGTCAGTGACCATTATCACTCGTCCAGTCTCATCAAATTGATAATGAAGTTCCGACGTCGCTTGAATAGGAATGGCTTGTCCTCCCAATTCAAGATATTGGATTCCGTTGAGTGAAGTGTCTTCATAAACGATGTGCCCTTGGGGATCAAGCCCCTTGACCCCGATGATCAATTCATTAACGCTGCTTTGTCTTGGCACCTGCAGACGGATGTGTTGGTCATCCAGCTTCTGTAAACTCACCACCTGCCCTTCGATTTGGCGCCAAAGGATTTCCGTTGCTGAACCAAAATCAGCATTCAACACAATCGAATCGCCAGGATGAACATTCACAAAAATCTGTTCCGCTGAATTTTTCGTGATAGCGTTTTCAAGATTTTCAACGGCCTGTTCAAGATCACTATTAATATTTTCGGTTTGACTAATCATTTCAGAGAGTTTGGCCAATCGATCCGTGACAGCCGTTTCAATCTCTTCGAAACTGGTCATCTGACTGAAATCTTCGCCGATCGCGTTGATTTGATCTTCCAACTGAGCGATGAGTTCTGAAAAAGGAATCGTTCTGGTGATGACGGTCTCTCCGGTCCCCATAAATGATTGTGGATTTAAGACCAGCATTAACCAAAGAGTTGAGATCAGGGCTTCCCAATCGCGCATTTCAAAAATCAGGTCATCCTTGGTGTAATAAGGTAACGGGCCTCCCCTTCTTTCTCTCAATTCAATGAGCTCGTTAAGATCTTGAATCCCCTGCAAGTACGACCGAGTGTCGCGCAGCCCATTATCCAAACGCGCCAAGATAACACCGGACCAACCTTCCGGCCATAATCCCGGAGTCAAACGCGAAAAAAGGTACGGCTTATATCCGGTGATCGCGGTTCCGTCATCATAATGTTCTGTGACCGCGAATATAGACGCGTTGACCATGGCCTTATCCGCGATATCGGTATACCCGGCCTGGTCCATGAGCAAGGCCGACCAACTTGTGATATCTAAGGCCGGAGAAAAATCCGGAGTCGTGCCAAGGGCGCCTGCATAAAAACGCTGATGAACAGGGTCCCACAACTGTGTTCTTAAAGCATCAATGACCTCTCGAGCTATGTCGGTGTATCTGCTGTTTCCCAAAACCTCTCCCGCGAGCATCAAGACAAAACCAGCGTCGGTATTATGCTCGGTGCTCGACCAGGGAATTTTAGCGTCCGCGCTAAAAACAGAATAATCGATAGGACGCTCACCAGGGATCCCATAGAACCCCATCCCGCCGGTGAAGGTGTGCTGCTGAAGACCTTGGGGTTGGTTAGTGATGTAATATTCATGGATCAAAGTTTCCAGGAGGCTGGTGACATTGCTTTTCAGAACAGCGGCATTCTCGATATTAGGAAATTGTTTGAGCAGCCAAAGCACTGCCCAGGCATCCCAAAACTGCGCCCCGGTACGGAAATACAAGTCCGACGGAGTGTTATCTTCAATCTCAATGCTAAAAGGGACCTGTAACCCGGCCTTGGCGACACCGTTATCCACATAGTTATCGGGAACAGCGTATCCCTTTTTCACTCCATTCGCGTCCTTTTCCGTCGATAGTAAACGTTGGGCAAGCGCGTTCGCTCGCTGACGCCAAATATTCGCGTTTGTTTGATGGCCCAATTGACTTTCTCTCAAGGACATGTTGACCGCGGCAATGACCTCGACGGCAGCATCATAGGTATAAAAATTATCCCCGGCCGATTCATCAGCATCATTGATATTGAATGAATGCGCGACGGCCGAGGAATTGATAACCTCCGAATTGATGAAACCCAGATAGTCGTTGATCAATTCGTTTAAAGACGCGGCGTACCTACTATCCTCCAATAAAGAATGCAACTGCGTCAATCGGATCTGCTCTTCATCAGAGACACCGTGAGATTGCGCTAGTATCGACAAGGACGAAAAAAGCTGTTGATATTGCTGAAGTTTTTCATGCAAAGTCTGAAGCAATTGCTGTTTGGCCGCCTGAATTTTCTCCTGAGCATCCAACGCTGCCTCATCGGCATCGGAAGAAAGTTGCGCATCCCGTTGCGTTGCGGAAACCTGGCTGTTCAGGGGAAAGATCTTCAGATGAAATATTTTTTCATCCGGGGGTTTGATTTTGATCGACTTACTAATGAGTTCTCCGGTACGATAGGCCTTCATCTCCAGACTATCAAATCGATTCTTCGCGTACTGATAAATTTCTTGGCGACCGTTTTGATACTCCAGACGATCGATCCGCTGATCCGCGTTAAAGACCAAAATTCCTCCATCCACGTTAGTGATCTGCTTCAGTCGGCCGTTATGATCGTATTCAATATGATATTGATAAACCGGCCCTAGTTGTGGTAGATGAGCGACGTAGAGTTTTTGTCCAAAAGTGCGGAATTCAAAATTTTTGCCCTGCAACCGCAAATTGATTTGAACATCCGTGGCCGGCCAGGCATTGAACGTCAGTGGAATGTCGGCAAACCCTTCCATCATTGACTGATCCCATACCGCGCGATGGATAGATGAGACGATGATATCCTTTGCTTTCCCCGACAACGCTAAAGCCAAATAATTTTTGACAACACCCATGAGCGGTTGGGCCTCCCGTCGCAGAGGATCCAGAACGACTTCGGTCTGACTGGTATGATATTCAAAATTTTCACCCCCGTAGATAAGAGTGATGGTATAACCGTTCACCGCCGATGTCCCTTGATTCGTCCGATACCCACCGAGGCTCGCGTCATCCCATGTTATTTTTTGAACATAGCCGACCTGGATATCTTTGATGTCAATCTGTAAAAATACGGCCAACGCTGCCCGAGCGCGTTCCACAAACGGTGCCGAGGCGCGGACATCGGTTAAGAGCTGAGGGGTCCCATCGACAACCGTATATTCAAAAAGAACGTTCTTATAATTTAAGACGATCCGCAATGGTTGATCATCGCGCTCTTCAAGACCAGCAATCGTGATATTCGCCTGAGGAACACCCAATAAATTGGCAAGATCCAAACGGGCACGTCCTAGATAAGCACTGGCCTTGGTGACAACCTCGTCGGGTATTTCCGTCAAGTTGTCACGCTGGAGATACGTATAGAAAAACCGTTGATCTTGTACTGATGAAGTAACAGTCACATGGAATCCGTCATCCAGCCTTTCAACGTCTAACAGATTGATGGAGGAAAGTTCCAACCCCAGAACACTTACCAAACTATTTCTCGTTCGATTGATGGCTGAGATGCTCTGAATTTGGATCGGATCCAAAAAAACATTGGTCAAATCCGCGTGATATTCAAACTGCACTTCGCCTAATTTCAAAATGAATGAATATCCCTTTTGTTTTTCCTGGCTACCCGCGGGATTGTACCCTCCCAATGTGCCGCTGGTGAAATTTTGTTCAAATGATTGCAGAAAATTGATGTCATTCTTAGCGACGGAAAGTCGTGACGCCAAATTTTCGATCGCCTTTTTGATGAGCTCTTGCTGAAGTAATAATTTGGGGTCAATCAGAACGGTCAACCCCTCTTGATCACTATGGACCTGAAATGTTTTATCGCCAACCGCGATGAGGATTGAATACCCCGGCGTACGCTCGTGTGAAACCTCCGTTGAGCTGAGATACCCGCCCAACGAACCGTCACGCCACAGCATCTGATTGAGCACAAGCACCTTCATGTCTTTAACATCTCGGGTCTGGCCCATCCCGGTAAAATATCCTGCCACCGCCGCCTTGGATTTCTTGAAAATGTTCAACATCTCCAGTGTTTTTGGTGATACTCTGACCACTCTCGTGGCCAAATCAACGCGGTATTCAAAAGAAAACCCTCCGTACTCAAATTCCAAACTGAGAAATTGCCTTAACCCCTGGCCGTTTTCATTGGGCAGCGCCAAAAAGCCCGCGCGATTAAAAACAATATCTTCAATCGATGTGATCGAAAAATCATCCTTGAGAGCGTTATAGAGATTCATCCTAGACTGTACAAGATAAGGGTTGGTATCAATATTTTCTTCCATGACCTGATAGGGAGTTCCAGTTATAGCAACCGCTTGACCTTGAGGGTTTACAACAGACATTAATGAAAATTGATTGTCC
>JAHFFS010000055.1 GCA_023247815.1 Candidatus Omnitrophota bacterium | reverse complement strand
TGCGACTTTGTGACTTGTATTCATGCGACTTAATCAATAACGGTAATGTTCCGGCTTATATGGGCCTTCGGCCTTAACTCCGATATATTTCGACTGCTTGGGAGTTAACTCGTCGAGATCAACGCCAATCTTCTGCAAATGCAATCGCGCCACCTTTTCATCGAGCAGCTTCGGCATCATATAAACCTTGTTCTCATATTTGGCACTGTTTTTAAACAACTCGATCTGAGCCATCACCTGATTGGTAAACGAATTGCTCATCACAAACGACGGATGTCCCGTGGCACAACCCAAATTGACCAGCCGCCCTTCCGCCAAAACAATGATCCGTTTTCCGTCGGGATAAATGTACTGGTCCACTTGCGGCTTGATGTTTTCCTTCTTGATGTCTTTGCGTTTGTTCAAATAAGCGATATCAATTTCCAAATCAAAATGACCAATGTTGCAGACGATCACGTTATCTTTCATCATGTCCAAATGCCGGCCAAGAATCACATCGCAGCAGCCCGTCGTGGTGACAAAAATGTCGCCCATCTTTGCCGCCTGGTCCATTTTCATGACCTTATAACCTTCCATCGCCGCCTGTAAAGCGCAGATCGGATCGATTTCGGTGATCAAAACCCGGCCGCCCATTCCCTTCAAGGCCTGGCTGCATCCCTTCCCGACGTCACCGTAACCGGCCACGACGCAAACCTTGCCGGCAATCATCACATCGGTCGCCCGTTTGATGCCATCGATCAAAGATTCTCGGCAGCCGTAAAGATTATCAAATTTCGACTTGGTCACGGAATCATTGACGTTGATCGCCGGGACTTTCAATGCTCCGGCCTTGACCATCTCCGCCAACCGATGCACACCGGTCGTGGTTTCTTCAGAAAGCCCGCGGATCTCTTTCAACAATTCCGGAAATTTCTCATGCACCACCTTTGTTAAATCACCGCCGTCATCTAAAAGCATATTCGGGCCCTTCCCATCCGGCCATTTGAGCGTCTGATCAATGCACCAATAATACTCTTCTTCGGTCTCCCCTTTCCAGGCAAAAACCGGGATCCCTTTGGCCGCTAAAGCCGCTGCCGAGTGATCCTGGGTGGAAAAAATATTGCACGATGACCAACGCACCTGGGCCCCTAACTCCATCAATGTTTCAATCAAGACCGCGGTCTGGATGGTCATGTGAATGCAGCCAGTGATGCGCGCCCCCTTCAACGGTTTCTGCGACGCATGATCTTTGCGCAGGGACATCAATCCCGGCATTTCACTCTCGGCAATTGTGATTTCTTTTCGTCCCCATTCGGCTAAGGACATATCTTTGACTTTATACCCACGGCTCGACGCAGTTGTTGACTTCATCTTTTCCCCTTTATTTTTTTTTGAATTGGACACGGTGGAAGACCACAGCTTTGTTATCTCAAGGGTGTGCTTAGAGCACACCCGAGGTTAATACTTTTTTAGGCGACCGCCATGATTTCTTTTTCCAAACGTGCGGCCTTATCCGTTTTCTCCCAACTGAATTCACTTCGCCCAAAATGACCATAAGCCGCGGTATTTTGATAAATCGGCCTCAGCAGATCCAGTTCCTTGATGATTCCTCGGGGAGTTAAATTGAAATTCCGACGGACAACCTCAACCAATTTCTGTTCGGAAACATTTCCAGTGCCAAAGGTATCAATCATGACGCTGACCGGTTCGGCCTTACCGATCGCGTAACCCAGCTGGATCCAGCATTTCTTCGCCAACTTAGCAGCGACGATGTTCTTCGCGACATAGCGGGCCATATAGGTCGCGGAACGATCGACTTTGCTGGGATCTTTTCCAGAAAAGGCACCCCCCCCATGAGAAACCACACCGCCATACGTATCGACAACGATCTTGCGTCCAGTGACCCCGGTATCCGACTGCGGGCCGCCAATGACAAATTTCCCGGTTTCATTGACATAAAATTTGGTTTTTTCATCGACCAGGTCTTTAACGATCGGCATCGCAACCGTATCGATGATTTCACGCTTCGAATCTTCAGTAATCCGTTTTCCCGACGAGTCAAGGATTTCATCCGTATGCTGACAAGCCAAAACAACCGTATCAACGCGCTGCGGGACATCATCTTCATATTCAACCGTCACCTGACTCTTACAATCCGGGCCTAGATAATGCAATATTTTTTCTTTACGAACCTGTTCAACCCGACGAACCAATCGATGCGCGAGCATGATCGGCAGCGGCATCAATTCCGGAGTTTCATCGCAAGCATATCCGATCATGATCCCTTGATCACCAGCACCCCCGGCATCCACTCCCTGGGCGATGTCCGGCGACTGCGAATTGATGGCGTTCAAAATGGCCGCGGTATCGGCATTGAATCCGTACTTTTGGTGAGTATATCCGATGTCGGTTAAAACTTTTCTCACCAATTTATGAACATCCACATAAGACGTGGTGGTGATTTCTCCACCGACAATCACGAGCCCCATCGAAATGAACGTCTCGCAGGCAACCCTTCCCTTCGGGTCATCTTTAAAAATCGAATCCAACACCGCGTCGGAAATTTGATCACAAACTTTATCTGGATGACCGTTCCCTACTGATTCTGATGTAAAAAAGTATTGTCCTTTCACGGGATTTTCCTTTCTTTCTGTTTTTTGAGTTTGAAAACCATCTGGGCGTCTTGGTATGATTCAATGCTACCGATATCATACCAGGTTCCCTGAAATTTAAAACCATAAACGTCGGTTTGTTCCGACAACCATTTGATATACTCCCCGGCCTTGTCCGCCTTGTTCGTCTGTTGCTGATACCTTTTCACCGTCGCCAAAGATTCCCGAGGCAAAAAATAACAGCACATGGCAATCAAACTGGATTTGGGCTTTTTTGGCTTTTCTTCAAAAGAAATGATTTTTTTATTGGCATCAACCGCCGCCACTCCAAACTTTGTCGCTTCTTCGATCTGACCGATGTCATAAAGCCCCAAACTGACCGCGGGGGACTTGCTTTGAGCGAACGTGACAAATTCCTTCAATCCAAAATCGAAAAGATTGTCCCCACCTAAAACCAAGACATCATCAACAATCTTCTCGGCATCCAAAGCAAAAATGATATCACCGATTGATCCCAACCGATTTTCAGGAGAAGATGTCCCGTCGCTGATCACCTTGATTTCAAAAGAGCGGCCCTTTTGATCCCGCGCCCACCGGCAAAAATGATCATAAAACTTCTCATTGCTGACAACAGTAACTTTATCGAGATCCGGCAGACCTTGAACATCGGCCAAAAGATAATCGATGATCGGCTGACCAGCAACGTCTAATAACGGTTTTGGAGTATCTTTGATATACGGATACAAACGGGTGCCGTATCCGGCCGCTAATATCAAACCTTTCATAAAACTCAATCCCCGCTCTTAAGGACCGCCGGAGCCAATTCCTGCAGTTTGGCTTTGCACAACTCCTCAACATCCTGGCCCGTTGACAAAGATAACGCCTCCTGGGCAAGCTTCTGCGCGTCGGTAAACCGAACACTTCGTATGAGCTTTTTGATTTGTAAAACGTTTAACGGTGTCATACTCAACTCATCGATGCCCATCCCCAAAAGCAGCAAGGCGGAGACCGGTTCACTGGCCATCTCGCCGCAAAGACTCACCGGAATGTGCGCCTGATACCCCGCGTCAACAGCCATCTTGATCAAACGCAGGATCGACGGATGAAACGGTTCATAAAAGGATGCGGTTTGTTCATTCACCCTTCCCACGGCCAGGGCATATTGAATCAAATCATTGGTGCCGATGCTGAAAAAATCGCTCTCCTGAGCAAGGCTATCGGCAGTGACTGCTGCCGACGGAACTTCAATCATCGCCCCCACCTGAATGTTTTCATCAAAGGCGATCTTTTCTTCGCGCAACTGCATTTTCACTTCTTCTAAAATGGCATTGGCCTGGCGCATTTCACTGACCCCGGAAATCATCGGATACATCATTTTGATTTTCCCATGCGCCGACGCCTTCAAGATGGCCCGGATTTGTGTTTTAAAAATGTCCGGACGGGCCAAACAAAATTTGATCGCCCGCCATCCTAAAAAGGGGACCATGTCTCTGGGCACTTGCAAACTGGAAATGAATTTATCTCCCCCCAAATCCAGCGTGCGTATGGTGACCGGATGCGGCGCCATGGAGCGCACGACGCGCTGATAAGTCTCCAACTGCTCTTCCTCCGACGGAAGATCAACCCGGTTCATGTAAAAATATTCCGTGCGAAACAAACCGATCCCCACCGGGCCTTGGCGCTTGATGAGCGGAATCTCTCCTGGAAGTTCCAGATTGGTCGCCAGGGTGATGGTCCTTTTATCCAACGTCTCCGCGGGCAGGTCCTTGATATCGGCAAAACGGCCGCGGGACGCAAAAATGCGGCCTTTCTCTTTTCGATAGATTTCTCGAGTTTTTTCTTCCGGCCGGATGATGACCAGCCCCATGCGGCCGTCGACAATCATTTCATCCTGATTGCTGATTCGCATGGTCGCGTCTTTTAACCCCACCACCGCCGGAATCCCCAAGGACTTCGCCATGATCGCGGTATGCGACGTCCGACCACCGATATCGGTCACAAATCCCAAAACATTTCTTCCGACCATGCTGGCGGTATCTGACGGTGACAAATCATGCGCGATGAGTATGAATTCTTCTTTGAATTGGTCGATCTCGCTCAAACGGTCTTCATCGATCAGATTTCTTAACACCCGACGAGCGATATCTTTCAAATCCGCGGTCCGCTCTTTCAAATAATCATCTTGAATATTTTTAAACGCCTCCGCGTACCTTTTAAAAACATTGGAAAAAATATACTCCGCCGACTGCTTCTCCCGTTGGATCCGTTTGCTGACTTCCTCAATCAGCATCCGGTCTTCCAAAACCAAAAGATGCGCGTCAAAAATCTGCGCGTCCTGGCCGCCCATCTGCTCGCTGATTTTCTTGCGAATGCCGGCAATCTGTTCCCGGGTTTTGATCAGCGCCTCTTCAAAGCGGGCGATTTCGATCGGCACTTCTTTTTCCATAATCGCCCGGGCCGGGACAACCATTTCCTGCTTATTGACGATATAAGCCGGCCCCATGGCAATTCCCGGCGCGGCCGGGATCCCTTTTAAAACAATCTCATTCATCTTTTTTTAAAAACTCCTCGAGCTCATTGATCAAGACTTCGGCATCGTCTCCTTCTGCCGTCAAGGTGATGGTACTATTTCGTTCAATTCCCAGCATCAACAATCCCATAATGGATTTCCCATTGACCGATTCATTCCCCTTTTTTACCGTCAGCTGGCTGTTGTACTTGATCGCGATCTGAACAAAGATGGCGGCCGGACGGGCATGCATTCCCTGTTCGCTGGTGACTGTACAATCCTTAACAATTTTTGGCATATTACCTCTTGATGACGCGATATTGTTCGATCAATTTGATGAGGGCCTTGTTCAATTTTGCTGAGTCGTGCCGGACATAATCTTTGACGCTCAAAAGATCGGTCGCGACAACCTTGCACCCCATGGTTTTAACCTGATCAATATCCAATTCAACCGGAAAGGAACCTTCAACCTTATAACGCCCCAAGGCCTCTAAGGGGATTTGCCCGTCATTCACCAAACAGGCATCAAGCACATTCTTATGGGAATGCTCTGTCAGCACTCTGACGTGATCGCTGACTTTGTAACTATCGGTTTCTCCCCGCTGCGTCATCACGTTGCAGATATAAATTTTAAAAGCTTTTGACCCGGCGATCGCGTCCACGATTTCTTTAATCAGAAGGTTTGGCAAAATGCTGGTATACAAACTGCCCGGGCCCAGAATGATCACATCCGCTTCGTTGATCGCGTCCAAGGCTTCCTGGGTGGGGGCGGGATTTTCCGGTTTTAAAAAAACTTTATTGATCTTCGATCGCCGTTCGGGAATTTTGGCTTCTCCCTCGACGATCGATCCGTCTTCATATTCGGCGGCCAGATGAACGTTGGCCACCGTGGAAGGGACAACCTTTCCGCGGATCGCGAGCACCCGGCTGGATTCCTTGACCGCTTTTTCAAAATCTCCGGTCAATTGGACCATGGCGGTTAAAAAAAGATTACCAAAATTATGCCCCTGCAGCTGCGAGCCTTCCGGAAAACGAAACTGGAACAACTCTCCCATCAGGGCCGGCGCGTCAGCCAAGGCGACCAAACAGTTTCGAATATCACCAGGGGCGACAATCTTGAATTCTTCACGCAATCGTCCAGAGGACCCACCACTATCAGCCACCGTTACAATCGCCGTGATATTGGCGGTGTATTCTTTCAGCCCAAGGATCAGGTGAGAAAGGCCATGCCCTCCCCCCAACGCGACGATTTTCGGTCCGCGCTCCAAATACCGACGCTGATAAAGGATATTAACAAGTTCTCTTTCCCCTTTCGGCAAAAAAATCGTGATCAGCGAAACAATCATTTTGCCGGTCCCCATGACAATGAGAACAACCCCGCAAACAATGATGATCAGTCCAAAAATTCTAACCAAGACATAAGCCGAGGCAAAGCCCACTGCCCCACCGCCGACGATGATAACACCCAGCATCGAGGTCAAGAGCCATCGTTTGATTCTCATGCCGGGATACAGCCATTTAACAAAATTATTTGGCATTTTTAAACCGTACGCTAAGAATTCGACTGGCCGTCTTCATGAGCCAAGAGCTCTAAAATGGCCTTGGGGTCTAAAGCGGATTTTAAACTTTCTCTGAAGTATTTGTCTTTCAGCAGGCGTGAAATTTTTGCTAAGGCTTTGAGGTGGGGACCTGCCGAATCAATGGGGGCGAGCAGTAGAAAAAAGATGTAGGCCGGTTCTCCATCGAGTGAATCAAAATCAACTCCTTTTTTGCTGATTCCGAGCGCGGCGGTTAATTTGCTGACACTTTCCGATTTTCCGTGAGGGATGGCAATACCTTGTCCGACCGCCGTCGAGCCCAAGGCCTCGCGCGCCATGAGCACCTCGATGATCTTGCTGCGGCTTTTCTTCTCAACCGCGCTGGCTTTAACCAACTGATCAACCATCTCTTCAATGAGCTCAGTTTTGCTGGTCGCTTGCAGCTGCGCGCTCACAGCTTTGGAACAAAGAAAATCACTTATTTTCATTTACGACTCCTTCTTCCTGTTCGACTCTTGCTGTTCATGTGCCATTTCCCCAATGATTCCTTTTCAAATGATAACAAAACGCAAAACAACATCAGATTTCATTTTCTTCGCCAATATCCGCAGAAAGAGCGGCGGATGGGATTTGAACCCATGACATCCACCTTGGCAAGGTGGCATTCTAGCCAACTGAATTACCGCCGCGGAATTTGCCTATCGTTCCCAAATAGCAGCTTATGGGCGAGAGAGGACTTGAACCTCCATGGATTGCTCCACTAGTTCCTAAGACTAGCGCGTCTACCAATTCCGCCACCCGCCCCTATTCACTCTTCCCTAATTCATGACCCACCCGCGACTCGAACGCGGCACGCCTGCCTTAAAAGGGCAGTGCTCTACCAGATGAGCTAGTGGGTCAAATCCCCACAATCTATTTTTCCAACAATTCGCCCTGTTTGTCTTCTAAAATCTTTTCAACGTCTTTGATAAAAATATCCGTTAACTTCTGGATCTCGTCCTGTCCGCGAAACGCCTCATCTTCCGAAATCAATTTATCGGCCTGACCCTTTTTAACCCGATCATTGGCTTCCCGACGGATCGTTCTTAAAGAAATCCTTCCATGCTCGGCCATGTCCTTCACGGCCTTAATCAATTCCTGACGACGTTCACCGGAAAGCTGCGGAATGCTGATCCTCACCATGTTCCCGTCGTTGAACGGAGTCAAACCCAATTTCGATCCTTGAACGGCCTTTTCAATTTCCGGCAAGGCATTTTTGTCCCAGGGTTGAATGACAATCGTCCGTGGGTCTGCCACTGAAATGGAAGCGACCTGTTTTAACAAGGTCGGGGTCCCATAATAATCAATGTGCATCCCTTCAAACAAACCCGGATGGGCGCGTCCGGTACGGACTTCATTGAACTCCCGTCGGACCGCTTCAACGGCCTTCTTCATTTTACCTTCCGAATCCTTTTTGATATCTTTGATATTCATGACTCCCCTCGCTATTGCACAATGGTTCCGATATCTTCGCCTAAAATCGCTTTTTTGATGTTGCCTGGTTTGGTAAGATTAAAAACCACAATGGGGATTTGGTTATCCATGCACAAACTCACCGCCGTCGCGTCCATGACCTGATAATTCTTTTATAAAACATCGATGAATTTC
>JAHFFS010000205.1 GCA_023247815.1 Candidatus Omnitrophota bacterium | reverse complement strand
CAAATCAAAAGACAAATTCAACTCTTTGGCAATATTCACGGTGACATCTTCCCCCCCCAGATTCACTTGTTCCATAAATCGCAATTGGCCCTCTTGAAAAACAAGGACTTCCGTCGTGCGGGTCCCTATATCCAAAATAATACAACCCTGGCGTTTATGGTAATCATCGAGAACGATCTGATTCGAAGCGAGCGGTGAATAATAAAAACGGGTCACATCAAACCCCGCTTCATTAACCGCGCTATTCAAATTCTTAATCAGTGTTGAGTTGGTCACAATCAGCAAGGAATGGAGTTCGATCTTGCGGGCAAATAAACCACGCGGATTCAAGGTCCTATTGGCGTCATCCACCTTATATTGCTGTGGGAAATCATGCAACACTTCTTCATCCATACCGATCCCTAACAGTCGTGCCTGATGCTGAACATGGGCGATATCGCGATTCCCGACCATTTTGGTTCCCCGGTCCACCAAAGGCACCACCGCGTTTCCCAGCCGCTTTTGCACCAATTTCCCGCTGAATCCGACGTTGAGTTCTTTCAATTTGAGCCCGGTTTTATTTGTCAAACCCGCGATAGTGGTGTGAATGCTTTCCGACAATTCGCTCAAATCCGTGACCGCGCCGTCCTTAAACCCTGCGGTCTTTGTTTCATAAACACCCATCAGCATCGGACGAGCCGGATCTCCGTTCGAAGCGACTGCCGGCACCCGCAGCAGACTGGCTTTGATCGTTTGGCCGCCCAAATCCAAGCCGCAATAAATTTTTTCTCCCATCATCAACCTTTTAAACATATTCTCTATACCAACCCCCGTTAAAAGATGCTTCCCCAAAATCAATGCTGGCTTAAAATCGGCTGTTTAAACCGCAGATCGATATAATTGATCAGGCTCAAATCAAGGTTTCCCTGAGTCAAAACCAAGGCCAGCTGCTGGAGCTTCTCTTCAACACGATCCCGGTCCATAATCACCCTGACTTTATTGTCAAGGATCATCTGGATTTGCGATAGGCTTTCAATCTGAAAAGAAACAATCTTAAATTTCTTGAGGTCTTCCTGCTCCCGCATCAACCGCATGATTCGCAAAGCAATTTCGATCTCTTTTGAATTCAGATGCTTACCCAAAACCGGCTGCTGGTCAAGTTTGACTCCATTGATGGTCGGCAGATACGGATACCCCTTCGCATCAAAGGCGATCGCGTATCCCTGTTCATCGATCACCATGTCTTTGCCTCTGCTGGATAAAACAGCCACAGGATCACGTCTTTTAGCGACGATGTAAATTTTATCTGGGAACCGCCGGTAAACCTTAAGGTCTTCCACGTTCGGGTACTTCGTTTGCAGACGCCGATGAAGATCCTTAAGATCCACGGAAAAAATATTCTTTCCCTCCAAGTAAGAAATTTGTTTGGGTTCAATGAATTGCAGAGATGGCGCCAGCACAACCGCTTTGATTCTAAACATCTTGGCGTCTTTAAACGAGCGGACTGTACTTCGCGTTAGCGCCACGACGAAGAAGACAAAAACTAAAAGCAGAATCAAAAACTTTAAAAACTTTGTTCCCAATGGAGCAGGCTTTTTATTTCCGCGTTTCGTCATAATAGGGCACTTAAATTTTGCAATACTTGCGTCCTTCTTTTGATGGCCAACCCAAGAATGGTCCAACACAGATCGTCAAAACTCAACCCTGCTTTTTGCGCGGCCATGGGCAAAAGGCTGGTCTCGGTGAAACCCGGAATGGTATTGGCCTCCAAAAAATAGCTTTGATTTTTTTCATCCAACATAAAGTCCATACGGGCCATATCCCTGGCTCCGATCATGGTGTAAATCGCGAGCGCTATCCTTTGCAGTTCCTGCGACAATTCCGCTGGTAAATCCGCGGGGACCAGATATTCCGTGAGCCCTTTCTGATATTTTGCCTCTGAATCAAAAAATTCCCGTTTGGTCCGGATCTCGATCACTGGCAACGGCTCACCGTCGATGATCCCAACCGTCACTTCCCGTCCCTGGATGTATTGTTCGACGATAATTTCATCGGCTAAGGCAGCGGCATCCTTTACGGCCTGATCATATTGCTCCGCGGTTCTCACAATGGCCACCCCAAAACTCGACCCTGCACATGCTGGCTTGACCACCAACGGAAAAGCCATGCGGCACGCTTCCAAAGAGTTCAAATCGCGTACTCCGATCCGTTGATAAGCCGCCACATTGATGTGTTGGCCCCTTACAAAATCCTGCATTTTCCCCTTATGAAAAGCCAGCCGGCTTGGCCCTACGCCAGAACCGGTATAAACAAACTTCCCTTCTTCCAAAATCGTCTGCAACTGGCCGTCCTCGCCAAAATCGCCGTGCAGCGCGTTGAAAACAACATCGATCTCTTTTTCAAAAAGCAGGGATAAAATTGACTTTCGATCGGTCGAAGTCAAATCAAATGCGGAGACCCTGGCGCCTTTTCTTTTCAAGGCCTCATAAATCGCTTTGCCTGATTTCAAAGAAACGTCCCTTTCCGGAGAAACCCCGCCCATCACGACGGCAATATGGTCGGTCTGTTTGGAAGGACTGATCAACGACGAGGTCTCCTGCCCCAACGATCTTCTTTCCTTAAGCCGCCGCACAAG
>JAHFFS010000204.1 GCA_023247815.1 Candidatus Omnitrophota bacterium | reverse complement strand
TGAGTCCGTAACCATCCTGCATCCGGTGCGGGATGTGGTTGAACACTGTTAGCCCAAAATTTTTTAAGGCCTTGTGCAAAATCGCGGATGACGTAACACCATCGACGTCGTAGTCGCCGAAGATGAGAACATTTTCTTTGCGCTGAAGGGCCTGTCGGACTCGGCCAACCGCTTTATCCATGTCTTTCAGCAAAAAAGGATCATGCAAACACGACAAATCCGCATTGAGAAAAATTTTCGCGTCAGCGATTTGAGTAATACCGCGGTTGATTAAAATCTGGGCGATGATGGGGGAAATATTCAAACCCTGAATCAATGATTTTTGAACAGCAGGATCAAAGCTCCGGACCTTCCAATTTTTTTTTAGGATCGTTTCCGACATGATGATTACATTTTCGCTGGGGCGCTGATCCCCAGCAGTTTAAGGCCATTGGCTAAAATGATTTGCACGGCCAAGATCAAACCCAGCCGCTCTTCGGAATGATCTTTATTGGCCGTATCAATCACCCGGTACTGATCATAAAATTTGTGAAAGGCAATGGCCAATTCCAAAAGATAATTTCCCAAGGCATAGGCATCAAGCTGACTTTCACACATCCATAATATTTCCGCGAAAAGATAAATTTTCTTGATCAGGTCTTGTTCGCCCGTCTCAGTCAAGAGCTGAAACTCGCCGCGTTTGGGCGACAAATTCTCCTGCCCGGCCTTTTCCATGACGCTATTGATCCGGGCATGAGCGTATTGGATGTAATAAACCGGATTTTCCGGCGTTTCCTTTTTCGCCAATTCCAAATCAAACTCCAAATGTTGATTGGTATGGCGCTTCAAGAAAAAATACCGGGCCGCGTCGATCCCAACCTCATCGATCACTTCCTGCAGGCTGATATACTCGCCCCTTCGGGTTGACATCGAGACTGGTTTGCCGTCCCGATAAATGGTGGCCAGCTGAACAATCAAAACCGTCAACGCCTCACGGTCCCGGCCTAAGGCCTCCACCGCTGCCTGCAACCGTGGGATGTAACCGTGATGATCCGGCCCCCAAATGTTGATCACTTTGTCAAACCCACGCTCAAATTTATCGCGGTGATAAACAATGTCCGGGGTCAAATAAGTGTATGTCCCGTCGCTCTTTTCCAAGACCCGATCTTTGTCATCGCCAAAATCCGTGGATCGAAACCATAAGGCCCCGTCTTGTTCGTACAAAAATCCCTTCTCCCCTAAATAGGCAAGCATCTCCTCAATGGTATCCGGCGTCGCGATTTTGGATTGATACGACCAAACATCAAACCCGACTCCAAAATCTTTCAACTCTTTTTTGATGATCGCCATGAGATACTCAACACCGAATTTAGAAGACCTCGCCCGGTCTATTTTCTTCACTGCGACGAGATCATTAACATTTTCTCTCTGCAAAAATTCCTGCGCCATATCCCGGATGTATTCGCCTTGATATCCGTTTTCGGGAATCGCGGTCGGCTCACCCAAAATTTCTTTGGCCCGCGCTAAGATCGACTCCCCGAGCATATTGATCTGGTTCCCCTCGTCGTTCACATAGTATTCTTTTGTCACCGCGAAACCCAAAAAGCTCAAAATATTTCCCAGCGCGTCACCAACCGCGGCCTGCCGGGCATGGGCCACACTGAGCGGCCCCGTTGGGTTGGCACTGACAAATTCAATCTGAATTTTTTTGCCACCACCAACCTTGGAACGACCAAAATTTCCGGCCTGTGTTAAAACATCCTGTAAAAATGTAAAAAGCGCTTGATTGGAAAAAGTGAAGTTAATAAACCCTGGCGACTTGACCTCGATCTTAACGACCTGCTCTCTCAATGGGGACTGACTGATTTTTTCTTGGATAAGCTTTTGAAACTGTGCCGCAAGCTCTAACGGCGGCTTTCTAAAAATCTTGCTCGCCTGCATAGCAACGTTGGTGGAAAGATCCCCATGCTGTTTGTCATTCGGCACTTCCAACTGAAGTTGGGGAACGCCGCCCTTGGAATGAAAAAGTGGCTGCAACACCTGATCAATGATTTGACAGAGTTGTTCTTTCAAGGCCGGCATGATGTTCCTTAAATTTTTTTCTTACAAAATAGTGACTGCGGGGTACAAAAATATTTGCAGGCTAATTTTTTCCTTGCGGTGGGGTGGAATCGCTTCAATTTTTCAAATCAATGCTGACTTGCTTAGCTTCCTGCCAAAGATAATCAAGGCTGTAGAACTCACGCGATGCCTGATCAAAAACATGGGCCACAACTGTTCCTAAATCAATCAAGGCCCAATGTCCTTCTAAAAATCCCTGCTTGAATCGAACTTTTGCTCCTGATTGTTCAATCCCATCGACAATGCCTTCGGCAATGGCCTTGACTTGCCGGGTAGACGTACCAGAACTCAACACAAAGAAATCACAAAAATTTGCGACTTTACGCATATCAAAAATCTTGATATCGAAAGCCTTTTTATTATTCGCAAATTCAGCAATGGACTTTGCTAATTTAAGTGAAGACCCGGCAGCGGTTGCCCTTTTTGATAAAGGACTTTTTCTTTGCGTTGTCAATAATCCTACCAGTGACTACTTTTTAATTTTTGCGGCTTGATCTTTGCTCAATACGCGCCAGC
>JAHFFS010000054.1 GCA_023247815.1 Candidatus Omnitrophota bacterium | reverse complement strand
TCCATTCGAACAATGTTCTGATTAACAAGAATGGCGTCTTCAAAGTTGTAACCACGCCACGGCATGAAAGCGACGAAAACATTTTGTCCCAACGCCAGCCGTCCATCTTTGGTTCCGATCCCGTCGGCAATGATCTGGCCTTCCTTGACAGTCTCGCCCAATTTCACAAGTGGTTTTTGATGAATGCAGGTATTGGCGTTTGACCGCATGAAAGTCTTCAATGGATAGACCATATCGCCGATGACAATCTCTCGAGCATCGATCTTTTTGACCTCTCCTGATTTCTTGGCGACGACAACGACCCCTGAATCACGGGCCACTTTTTCTTCCATCCCGGTGCCGACAAAAGGCACATCCGCGACCATCAAAGGAACGGCTTGGCGTTGCATGTTTGATCCCATCAACGCGCGGTTGGCGTCATCGTGCTCCAAAAATGGAATCAACGAGGCCGCCACCGAAACCAACTGTTTGGTGGAAACGTCCTTGTAGTTGATCTGTTCCCGTTTGACTTTAGGAAAGTCGGTTTTATAGCGGCAGATGATTTCCTTGCCGACGATCATGTTATTCTCATCCATTTCCACGTTGGCCTGGGCGATGTATTTGATCTGATCCACATCGGCGCTTAAAAATTCAATTTTGCGCGTCACCCGGCCATCTTCAACTTTGTAATAGGGGGTTTCAATAAATCCCAATTCATTCACCCGCGCGCAGGTCGTCAGCGACGAGATAAGCCCGATATTCGGACCTTCCGGCGTTTCAATCGGACACACCCGGCCATAATGGGTCGGATGGACGTCACGCACCTCGAAGCCGGCACGTTCGCGCGACAAACCACCAGGTCCCAAAGCACTGAGACGGCGTTTGTGCGTCATCTCCGAGAGCGGATTCACCTGGTCCATAAATTGTGATAATTGACTTCGAGCAAAAAAATCATGAACTTGATTGGAAAAAAGGCGGGAATTGATCAAATGGTGCGCGGTCAGATGTTCGTACGACGTCATCACGACCAAACGTTCTTTGATCGACCGCTCAAGTCGAGCGAGACCGATCCGAACTTGATTTTGCACCAACTCACCGACGGCCTTGATCCGGCGGTTGCCCAAATGATCGATATCGTCGGTTTCGCCAACCCCTTCTCTTAACGCGAAAAGGTATTTGATAACCGCGACAACGGTCTGGATATCTAAAACACGATTGTCTAAAGGCAGTTGTGTCCCGAGCTTGCGATTGATGATATGTCTGCCAACCTTGCTCAAATCATAACGCTTCGGATCAAAAAAGAGACGGAAAAACAACGCCTCCGCGACTTCGACCGTTGCCGGTTCGGTGGGACGCATCTTGCGATAAAAATCCAGCAAGGCCTCTTCTTTATTTTTGGTATGGTCCTTTTCCAGGGTTGCCTTCAATTTCTTGAACAGATCACCGAACATTTTTTCGATGTCTTCAACGCTGGACAGACCCATGATTCTTAAAATCTGGGTCGCTGGAAAATTTCTTCGACGATCAATGTACGTTAAGAGCACGTCATTCAAATCAAATTTGGTCTCAAACCACGCGCCGCGCGAAGGGATGATGCGGCCATGATAAATGCTCTTTCCGGTCGGATGGACTTCTTCTTCAAAGGAAACACCCGGCGGGCGTTGGATCTGCGAAACGCAGACACGCTCATCACCGTTGATGATAAATGTGGCGTTCTCCGTCATCAACGGAAAATCGCCAAAATAAACTTCCTGTTCCTTAATATCAACCGGGGTGATCAAACGCAGCTTAACCTTAAGAGGCGCGGCATAGGTCATGCTCCGTCGCTGACACTCACCGCTGGAATACTTCTCTTTCCCCAGGTAATAATTCATATATTCCAGCTTGATCTGACCGTCATAACTCTCAAGCGGAAAAATTTCGCGGAAAACTTCCTCTAACCCTTGATCCTGCCTTTTATCCGGCGCCACGTCGCGCTGTAAAAAGGCCTCATAAGAATCCAGCTGTACGTCCAAAAGCTTTGGTAGTTCAAAGTTGTCTTTGATCTTGCCGAAATTTCTTATCTTTATTTTGGACATGGTTATTGACCACTCCTTATGTTGAAGATCATTGAATAAAAAAGAAGAAAACAGCGAGCGACTTGCAGACACCCTTTGACAACACCTGGACCATAGCTAAGCTAGACCTTGATGGGCGCTAAAAACAATTCACCACTCACTATTCACTATTTTTTAATTACTTCAATTCTACTTTAGCACCAGCAGCCTCAAGCTTTTTCTTAAGATCTTCCGCTTCGGCTTTACTGGCACCTTCTTTGATCGGCTTTGGAGCAGCCTCGACCAAATCCTTAGCTTCCTTAAGACCCAAATTGGTTGCCGCGCGCACTTCCTTAATAACGGCAATCTTATTGGTTCCTATTTCCGCTAAGACAACGGTAAATTCGGTCTTTTCTTCTGCCGCGGCACCTGCGCCAGCAGCAGCTCCAGCAACACCAGCCATCATCATGCCGGCCGGCATAGGAGCAGCAGCTTGGATCCCAAGACGATCTTCCAAACCCTTGACAAGTTCCGACAATTCCAACGCGGTCAATCCCTCGATGGTTTTTGCAACTTGCTCCAGTTTGGAAGAAAGCGCGACAGAACCCTTCTTTGCTTCCTTCACGGCCGTTTCAGTATTTTCCGACATCTCATTTACTCCCTTCTTCTTTTTTTTCACTTAATTGTTTCATGATCGACAATAAGTCTCTCGTTTTTGCGTTCAACAATCCAGCAAAACGGGTCACCGGAGCGATGATCACCGCTAAAAGCTGCGATTGCAAAACTTCTTTTGCCGGCAGTTCGGACAAACGTTTGACATCCGCTGCTTCTAACATCGCACCATCGAGCAGACCGGCTTTGATCGTCAAACCTTCCCATTTCTTTGAAAATTCAATCAAGGCCTTGGAAATGGAAACCGCGTCTTCAGAACTCCATACAAACGCGGTCTGACCACTGATTTTTTGCGCGAAGGACTCCTGCTTCAGATCCTTCAAAGCGATTTTCGCGACCCGATTTTTAGCGACAAAAACCTTTGCTCCCATTTTACGCAAGCCTTTTCTCAAGTCATCCATTTGACTGGAAGACAGCGAAGCAAACGTTAACAAAAATGTGCAATTATTCTGATCAAATCCCTGCTTGATGGACTTGATGACCGTATTTCGAAAAACCTGCCCAACTTTGACTTGTTGTTCCATAGGCTTACCTTTGATTTATGCCGCAACAGTGAGTTTTAAGCCCGGACCCATGGTCGTAGAAATGGCCATAGTCTTAATGAGATTCCCCTTGACTCCCGATGGTTTGGCATTGTTCAAGGCATCGATCAAATGTTTTGCGTTCTCTTCGATTTTTGACTTCTCAAACGAACGCTTGCCTATCCCGACGTGAACCCCGCCCTGTTTGTCCGCCTTAAACTCGATGCGCCCGGCCTTAATTTCTTTGATGACCCGCTCGACGTCATTCGAAACGGTCCCGGCCTTTGGGCTGGGCATCAAACCGCGCGGACCCAAAATTTTTCCCAATTTGCTCAAATCCCGCATCATTTCCGGAGTCGCGATCACGCAATCAAAATCCATAAATCCCTTCGCCACTTTTTCAATCAAATCTTCCGCTCCGACGTGATCAGCCCCAAGGTCTTCGGCCTTTTTCACATTTTCCCCTTTACAAAAAACCGCGATTCTAACACTTCGGCCCGTCCCATAGGGAAGGACAACGGTCCCGCGGACAACCTGATCGGTTGCCTTAAGATCAAGGTTCAATTGAAAATGCAATTCAACGGTTTCATCAAATTTGACGGTGGGGAATTTTTCAATTTGCGCCACAGCCTCTGACAATTGATAAATTTTTGTTGGATCAAACTTGGCTTGAAATTCTTTTTTTCTTTTTGTCGTTCTCATGTTTTATCCTTCGATGACTTCAATGCCCATGCTGCGGGCCGTGCCCTTGATACTTTTGATGGCCTGATTGATGTCACCGGTATTAAGGTCTTCCATTTTGGCTTTGGCAATTTCTTTGACCTGGGCCATATTGATTTGGCCGATTTTTTCTTTGCCAGCCGTTCCCGAGGCTTTGGCCAAATTCGCCGCCTTTTTAATCAAAACAGCACTTGGCGGACTTTTGATAATGAATTCAAATGACTTGTCTTTATAGATGGTAATGACCGCCGGGAGGATCAGACCTTCTCTTCCCTTTGTTCGCTCATTGAATTGCTTACAAAACCCCATGATGTTGACGCCGTGCTGCCCCAAAGCCGGCCCCACCGGAGGAGCAGGATTGGCCTGTCCAGCCGGAACATACAACTTGATCTGTGCAACGACTTCCTTAGCCATACTAGATCTTCTCCACTTGCCAAAATTCCATTTCGACCAAGGTTGAACGGCCAAAAATGGAAACACTGACCTTCAACTTCCCGCGGTCAGTGTTCACTTCCATCACTTGTCCATTGAAATTCGCGAACGGCCCTTCTGAGATTCGAATCGCCTCTCCAACCTCAAAGATGACTTTTGGACTTGGTTTGAGCTCGGTATCTTCGGTTCGCTTAATGATCGCGTCAACTTCTTTTTCTGAAATCGGTGTTGGACGACGACCTGGCCCGATGAAACCCGTGATCCCAGGAGAGCTCTTCACCATATACCAGCTCTCTTTGGTCATCTCCATCTTCACTAAAATATATCCTGGAAAAAATTTACGGGAGGTAATGCGCTTTTTGCCCCCTTGAATTTCGGAGACTTGTTCGGTAGGAACAATGATTTCGCCGATAAATTCCTTAAGCGCGGTTGAAGACATCCGGCCTTCTAAGCCTGCCTTAGCCTTTTCTTCCGCCCCGGTCTGGGTATGTACGACGTACCACTTCATGCTCATAATCAATAAATCAGCGTTGCCATGATTTTAGAAAGAACAACATCCGTAATCGCGATGAAAATCCCCAAGATGAACGAACTGATAATGACAATCCAGGTGGAATCGATCAGTTCCTGTCTTGTCGACCAGGAAACCTTTTTCAACTCGACCACCACTTCCGCGAAAAATTTTTTAATTTTACCAATCATTTGATCTCTCTATAATCGCAGGCCTGGAAGGATTCGAACCCTCAACCTACGGGTTTGGAGCCCGACGCTCTACCAATTAGAGCTACAGGCCTATATTTCCTTCTTCCATCCTGACACTCCATCAAGAGCCTGTTATTTCTTGACCTCACGATGCAAGGTGTGCTTACGCAGCCGAGGGCAATACTTCTTCAGCTCCAAACGCTCAGGATGCTTCTTCTTATCTTTGGTTGTTGAATAATTGATTTGCTTTGATTCTGTACACTGCAACTGAATGATTTCACGCATATGAATTACCCATTTGATCAAGCCCCCGACCGGTTTTGAACCGGTGACCTCGTCCTTACCAAGGACGTGCTCTACCGGCTGAGCTACAGGGGCAATTTACCCTTGCAAAGTTCAAACTTTGCTTTCTCCCCGTGATGATCGATACATCTTTCAAACGAAAATCATCGACGAGGAAATTGAAATTTCAAAACCTCGACCTTAAAAAATGATTAACAACAAAGGTTAGGAATGAAATATGAACCCGTAGTATAGGCGCGAGAAAAAAAATTGTCAAGTTTTTTTTACTTTTCTACGCGAACTATCTGCTTCAAAATATTAGACTTAAGTCCCAGCCAAAATTACAAAATTCTCAAAAATCGCCGCTTACCGACCTTCAAAACGCCCTTTTTCAGGACCCCGTGCTCATCAGCGATCCGCTGCCCGTCCAGACTCACAGCGCCCTGCTCAAGCAGCCGCCGCGCTTCCTTTTTCGAACCAGCCATTTGCGTTTCTACCAAAATCTCCAACAGCCCTTTGGCGTCATCTCGCAAATGATATTCCAACATCTCCGCCGGAAGCTGCCCCCGGCTGAAAACCTTTTCAAATTCCTGCCTGGCTTGGGCGGCTTTTTTCGTTGGATAAAATTGACCGACAATATTCTCTGCCAACCTAAGCTTGGCTTCTTTAGGGTGAAGTTCCTTAACAGCACTCAAATCTTCTTCCGTCAAAATTTCATAGTAACGATGCATCAAATCATCGCTGATGGACATCACCTTCCCAAAAATCTCATCTGGCGGCTCCTGGATCCCGATATAATTCCCAAAAGACTTGCTCATTTTTTTCGAGCCGTCCGTTCCCTCGAGCAGCGGCGTCATCATAACCACCTGAGGTTCCTGACCAAAGGCTTCTTGAAGTTGACGTCCCATGAGCAAATTGAATTTTTGATCAGTCCCTCCCAATTCCACGTCGGCCTTCAAATGCACAGAGTCGTATCCTTGGAGCAGCGGATAGAGAAATTCCAGAATGCTGATCTCTTTTCCCTGCTCATAGCGCAACTTAAAATCAGCGCGGGCGAGCATTTGCGCGACGGTTGAAAAGCTGGAGAGTTCCATGATTTCCTGAGCGCTGAGATTGCCTAACCATTCGCTGTTGAAAGCGACTGTCGTCTTATTTCGATCAAGGATTTTAAAGACCTGCGTCTTGTAGGTCTTGGCGTTCTTAAGGATTTCTTTTCTTGCCATTTTGGGCCGCAACTGATCGCGGCCGGAAGGGTCCCCCACCTGAGCGGTAAAATCACCGATCAGAAAAATAACCTCATGCCCCAAATCCTGAAACTGCCGCAGTTTTCGTAAAAGGACAACATGACCGAGATGAAGATCAGGCGCCGTGGGATCAAACCCCGCCTTGATCTTTAAGGCGCGACCGGTCTTGAGCTTCTTCAACAGCAATTCTTCATTGATGATTTCCGACGTGCCGCGGCTTAGCTTCTGAATGGTATCGTTGACCGTCATTTTCTAAACCGCGCATGGAAACTAGCGGGGATGTTTGGTTTTAAAACTCAATTGCAGGTGATCGTTGAAATGACTGCGGTGAAAATTATTTACTCGATTCGGGTTGTGACACCAATCTTCATCTGCTCGGTATCAACTTTTAAAATTTTGACCTTCAACTGGTCGCCAGCTTTAAGAGCGGCGGCCTGCTCTTTATCGATCTCCGAAGAATAGACCAGGGCTTCCACCTCATCCGGCAATTTCACGAACACGCCAAAATTGGAATTGAGAACCACCTCGGCATTGACCACGTTACCGACAGGAAATTTCTCGGCAATTTTGGGCCAAGGGTTGTCCTTCAATTGCTTTAGTCCCAAAGCAATCTTACGGTTATCCGCATCAACCGCCAAGATCTCAACTTCCAACACCTGCCCCTTTTCAACGACATCGTGAGGATGATTGATCTTTTTCGTCCAAGACATATCAGACACATGGATCATTCCTTCCAGACCAGCATCCAATTCAACAAAGGCACCGTAATCCGTAAATCCCCTAACCGTTCCCTTAACCTTAGAACCGACCAAAAATTTCCGACCAGCCTCGAGCCAAGGGTTACCTTCCAACTGCTTCATGCTTAACGAAATTCGCTTGGAATCCTTATCAACATTGATGATCTGAACTTCAATAACATCTCCAAGATGAAAAAGTTCCTGCGGATTGACCAACTTCTTTTGCCAGGAAATTTCCGATGAATGAAGTAAGCCTTCAATGCCTTTTTCAATCTCAACAAAAACACCATAAGGCATGATGTTGACAATTTTCCCTTTGACTTTAGCACCTGCGGGATATTTTCCATAAATATCTTCCCAAGGATTTGCCATGATCTGCTTCAACCCCAAAGAGACTTTTGAACCCTCTTTATCAAAATCAAGAATCATCACATTGATCTTATCACCTAAAGCAACAATCTCCGACGGATGGCTGATCCGTGACCAGCTCATATCGGTGATATGCAGCAATCCATCCACCCCGCCCAAATCAATGAAGGCCCCAAAATCGGTGATCCCTTTGATGGTCCCCTTGCGGGTCTGCCCCTTCTTCAACTCGGCCCAAAGCTTCTCACGGACTTCATCACGCTCTTTTTGGAATATATCTCGTCGGGAAAGGATCAAGTTGCGTCGCTGCTTGTTGATTTTAGCGACTTGAAATTTATACTTGCGGGAAGTGATTTCATCAGATTGGAAACCCTTAAAAGCGGAAAGCGACATGGGCAAGAACCCTTCAACACCGTGCACATCCACCATATAACCACCCTTGACCTGCTTGAGCACGCGCCCCTCAACGACCTCGCCTTCATCCACATCCACCATCATCTTTTGCCAGCCTTTGAGCTTCTCTGCCTTGGCATGAGAAAGGATCAAACGGCCTTCATCATCCTCCATGCTCTCAATCAAAACATCAATTTCCTGATTAAGGCTCAATTCTCCCTTGTCGCGAAATTCTT
>JAHFFS010000053.1 GCA_023247815.1 Candidatus Omnitrophota bacterium | reverse complement strand
TGGTCATGTGCCCCAGTTTCGAAATCGGAAATAATCCAGCAAAAAAACTGATAAAAAACATGAAAATCAAATTCGATCGCCACGGCGTTTTCCATCGCGGATGGATCTGCGAAAAAATCGGCGGTAGCAATCCATCGCGGGCCATCGAATAAAAGACCCGTGACTGTCCCAACAAAAGGACCAAAATCACCGACGTAAAACCACTGATGATCCCTAACTTAACTAAAAGCTGCAGCCACGGATAGGGGGTCAAATTGATCGCGGTGGCAACCGGTGCCGCGTCCCCTTTCATCAGTTTGTAATTGACCATCCCCGTCAGAACAAAGGCAAAGGCCAGATAAAGCACCGTGCAAATGATCAGCGAACCAATGATCCCAATCGGAACATCGCGCTGGGGACGTCGTGATTCCTGTGCCGCGGTTGAGACGGTATCAAAACCGATGTAGGCAAAAAAGATGACACCGGCCGCGCGCATGATCCCGCTCCAGCCGTATTCTCCGAAATGTCCGGTATTCGGCGGGATGAAAGGAACATAATTGTCCCATTTGATATAGTGAAAACCAACTGTGATAAAAGTGACAACCACCGCCAATTTGATCACAACAATAATCGCGTTGACGCGCGAGGATTCTTGGATCCCCAACATCAAAAGCAACGAGATCACTACAATGATAAAGATCGCGGGAAGATTGATGATGCCGGTCCCTTCCATTCCATTTGGCAACATGACATGATCAAAAGGGCAGGCTGTGAACTGGACCGGCAAATGGATACCGAAATCTTTAAAAAAGGACGCCACGTACCTCGACCAGCTGACAGCGACCACTGCGGCAGCCACTGCGTATTCTAAAACCAAATCCCAACCAATGATCCAAGCGACCAGCTCACCCATGGTGGCGTAAGCGTAAGTATAAGCACTTCCCGCGACCGGAATCATCGACGCTAATTCGCTGTAACACAAGCCAGCAAAAGTACAACCAAACGCCGCCACAACAAAGGCCAGGACAACCGCTGGTCCGGCATTCTCCGCGGCCGCGATCCCGGTCAATGAAAAAAGACCAGCACCGATGATGGCCCCAATGCCCAAAGCGATCAGACTCTTGGCCCCTAACGTCCGCTTCAACGTATGTTCGCCGTGTTGGGACTCAGCGACGATCCGATCAATGGATTTCTTTACAAAAAGGTTTCCCATGTCTTTTCTCCCCCTCTAATAACGAATTGAACATCCCATAAAAGGGTTAAAATCATCAGCTGATCGAGTCACACCAATATTCACACCTCCGTCAAACTGAATATCCGGCGTAACCGGATAAGTCAATCCCATATCCACTGTTCCAACCCACGGCGAATCGTCTTCATGATTGAAACTGCTAAAAAATTCTACATACCCATTTAAATTGCCAATGAGCTGATGGCCAAGAGTCATGGTATTAGCAAAATCAGTATAGTAATCCTTTTGGGTATTGCGATTAAAATCAAATTCTGTCATTAATCCCATACTCCAATCAGCTGGTAAAGAAATAGCAAAAGGGACAATGACCCCTCCTTCAACGGCATGATTACCAAGTTCATCTGTATTGGTTGGATATTTCACAAAAGGCATGAACGCCAAGGCTGTTTGTCCTCCATCATTCCCCCATACGTTGATCTTAATCCTATTTTGAAGATCACCAACACCTCGCTTAATTTCTTTCTCATCATCACCTTCACTGTGTTCTCTAATATACGGATTAAAAACAAACTGAACATCGACATTGTTGAGCAAACCAACTTTAAAATTGATTGGAAAAACGCTGAAACTATCCATCCGTTGATCTGTCTTTTCCGTATTTTTATGGTCGTAAGTATAATCAAGGAAACTGGTCTCGATTTGATAGTGTCCCGCATCCACTGTATAAGCACTTTCTGTTTTATCCGGCCGATCCGTAGACATCTCCCGCATCAGTTCACGCGGCACAGGATTAGAAATATTATACTGAGCTTTATCTGAAACTGCTTTTCCATATGTTATTTGAGTTGAAATTTGAATCAACAACAAAGCCAAACCAACCGTTACTCCAATTTTCATATATTCTCCATAAATAAAAGGTTGACTCTCAATCACTCATTAGACTTCGTTGCGATATTCAAACTCTTAACCCCAGACTCTTTGAGCATATCCATGACCCTGACGATCTCCTGAAACCGGCAACGCTGATCAGCCGCCAAAACAACCTGCAGGTCCTTGTCCTTTCCCAACAAAACACTGATTCGCTGTTTCAATTCTTTGATGGTCTGCACCTTATTCTCGAAATAAACAATCCCCTCGCTAGTGATCGTGATGGTGACCGGTTTGGGATCAGTCAAGGTATCTTTGCTGGAAGCCTTAGGGAGCTTGACCTCGATGTTGTTCTGCGAAATCAAAGGGGTCGCGATCATGAAGATGATCAGCAAGACCAGGATCACATCCGTAAACGGTGTGATGTTAATTTCGGCGATGAGACCTTGTGTCTTGTAGGTTCTTCTCATCGAGCTTTTTCTTTCCTTTTAAAAGACTGCTGGTTTCCGAAGCGCATAATTCCATGTCCGTGACAAATCCGTTGATCCTCTTGATAAAATAATTGTACGCGATGATCGCTGGAATGGCGACGAAAAGTCCAGCGGCCGTGCAGACCAGGGCCTCGGATATTCCGTGGATGACAACGCTGATCCCGCTTGAACCCGCTTGATAAATATCTTGAAAGGTTCCGATGATCCCCCAAACCGTCCCGAAAAGACCGATATAAACCGCGGTGCTGCCGATGGTGCCGACAATGGAAGTGCGCCGTTCCAAATCACTGATCTCGATAACAATCTGCCGTTCCATGGCCTCAGTCGTTTCCTTCTCACCCGAATGGGAAGAATTCAATCCCACCCCCACGACAGCGGCAAAAGGCATCTGGGTCTCTTGGCAAAGCATGATTGCCTTTTTGAGATCCTCTTTGCCCAACTGTTCCTGAAGCGCCTGCATGAAAGCCGCTCTTGAAACGCGTGATCGTCGGTAAAAATACAAAACTTTCTCTAGAATAATCGCGATCGACAGGATCGAACATAGAACAAGCACCAGCATCACAAAACCACCGCTCAGTACCGCTTGCCACAAACTATCGTTCTTAAACATATTTTTCTCCCCGCGCTATGGATTGGAACATGGGGTATGGATAAATCCCGGAAGAATGTCCGTCGTTCCAGCTGATCCCAAGCGCGTAATTGCCCAAGGGGGTTATTTCTTTTGGCGCGATGTCCGCACGGATTTTGGTTGGATCGATCATTTTTTTTCCAGTCACTTCATTAACGCATACAGCGCAGAGGCAATTGGCCCGCAGATCACGATTTCTCACACTCACCTGCCGACCGTCGGCAAAACGCAAATGGATATGCTCACCATCGAAACTGACCTGTGGAACAAGTTCCGTATTCCGCGAGTGCTCGTCGAGTGATTTCAACATCGCTTCGACACCTTTCACCATGAACGGTTTCAGATCCAAATTGAGAATCACCGGAACCTCAATGAGCGTTTTAACACCAAATCGTTTTTCCAGCTGATGGCTTTCACCAAAAAGAGTATGTTGCTTCTGGCAAGAATCGCATACAAAATAAGCCATGTTATCGACAATGCCCAAAATGGGAACATTCACTTTCTGAAACATCAAGATACCCCGCGCCACGTCGACCAAGGAGAGCATCTGGCGGGTCGTGACAATCACCGCACCGGTCAAACGCGTTGACTGGGTGATCGTCAACTGCACATCGCCGGTGCCAGGCGG
The DNA here is from genome assembly GCA_023247815.1 of Candidatus Omnitrophota bacterium. GTDB lineage: Bacteria > Omnitrophota > Gorgyraeia > Zapsychrales > JANLHA01 > JAHFFS01. The sequence goes on along the minus strand of JAHFFS010000053.1, from coordinate 4,610 downwards.
CATATCAATGATCAGATAGTCAAGTTCACCCCAGTCGGTCTGCAGCAACAACTGCTGAATGTAGCGGGTGGCAATCGGCCCACGCATCACCGCTGGGCCGTCCCCCAACAGAAAGCCGAAAGACATCAATTTCAGGCCCTCAACTTCCGGGGGAACCAGCATATTGAATTCATTGGAATAAACTTGGACTGATAATCCGAGATTGAACAGCGTTGGGACCGATGGCCCATGAATATCAGCGTCCAAAAGTCCTACCTTAAATCCTTGGCTGAATAAAGCGCGGGCAAAGCCGGCAGCAACCGTTGACTTCCCGACCCCTCCCTTGCAAGAAGCAACCGCGATGATCTGCTTAACCTTAGTCAGTCCAAACGAATTTCTTGCTTCTGCCATAAATCACGCTCAATGCAAAAAATTTTCCAGTCCGTGGATGACCAGATGCGGCCAGATGCCGATGAAGAGATTAGCGATCAGCGTGATGATGAGAATCAGCTGAGTGCAGATCGATTGAGGAACAAGCTGGGCCTGTTGCCCTGGCTCGTCAAGAAACATGGTTTTGATCACTTTCGCGTAGTAATAAAGTGCGACAACGCTGTTGAGCACGACCGTGATGGCAAGAACAAATGACTTTGCCTCTACGGCCGATGCCAATATGAAAAACTTTGCCATGAATCCAGCCAAGGGCGGAATACCGGCGAGCGATAACAACGCTGCCGTTAAAATGATCGCGGTCCTTGGATCTTGTTTGTACATTCCGGAAAAATCTTTGATCTTTGTACTCCTCACTGAATTGGCGATGACAATCACGGCACCAAAAGCACTTAAATTCATCAAGGAATAGATAACGATGTAAAACAACGTCGCTTGAATGCCGCTGGGAGTACCGACGGCAAGGCCAACAAAAATATACCCGGCTTGGGCGATTGTGGAATAGGCTAGAAGACGTTTGATATTGTCCTGTTTGAGAGCGAAAATATTGCCCATTGTCATGGTCAAAATCGCTATCGCTGCGGCTAAGGGCGTCCAATAGGTGAAGACCGGTTGAAAATTCTCCACAAAAACTCTTAAAATGAACGCGAATCCAACAGCCTTGGGTCCCACTGAAAAAAGTGCCGCGACCGGTGTTGGCGCTCCCTCATAAACATCCGGCGTCCACATATGAAACGGTGCCAATGAACATTTGAATGCGAATCCGGCAAAAACCAAAATCACGTAAGCATAAAGTGCCATTTCATTGACGCTGCCGGCAGCCAACATCCGTACGATGGAGGCCAAATCCAGCGTACCGAATAACGAAACACCATAAAGGGTGATTCCGGTCGATAGCGCTCCAAACAGAAAATATTTGATCCCAGCCTCCGATGAGAAAACATCGCGCTTCAAAAATCCCGCCATCACGTAGGACACAATTGAAATGGATTCCAACGTGATATAAATCATCAATAAATTATTTGAGGCCACGGCCAACAGCATCGAAACCGTGACCACCAACAAAAAGAAATAATACTCTGCCGAATCTTCCGACGGTAAATCCTTATACCCCATGGAAAGCAAGATAACGATCCCCGCGATCAAAAGCAAAATCTGGCGTAAGACCATTGAAAGCCCGTCATTGACCAGCATCCCTGAAAAAAATACCGTGCCAGCGTTCCAACTCGTTGGCAACGAACAGGCACTGAAAATCACACCTGCCAGCGACAGTCCACCGGCCCAATTCTTAAAACGTTCGCAAACCCCGGCCATCAAGACCACAAAGGCAAAACCAACGAGAATGAGTTCAGGTAAAATGAATTGAAGACTCAACGGATTCAATGCGCACCCCAACTGTTGAACAAGCCCTGGATCGCGGCCTCCTGAAATCTGAGCACCACCGTCGGGTAAACACCGACGATAAACGTGATGGCCATCAACGGCACCAACGTTAGAATTTCACGAACATTCATGTCCGAATACTTAGAACAAGTCGGATTCAATCCTCCTAATAGGACCCGCTGCAAACTATAAAGAAAGAACCCCACGGTGATCACCAAACCAATCGTTGATATCGCTGTCAATATTTTATAAACCGGAAAGGCACCAATCAGCGATAAGAATTCTCCGACAAAACCACTCAAACCAGGCAATCCCAACGACGCCAAAGAACACATCGTCAAGAAAAACGCGTAAATCGGCATTTGCACCCCTAACCCACCAAATTTATTCAAATCCCTGGTATGAGCACGATCATAAATCACCCCAACCAATAAAAATAAACCGCTGGTGATGATCCCATGATTGAACATCTCCATATAAGCGCCGTTAAAACCGGTGGGGTTCAAGCTGGCCAGACCCAATAAGACAAATCCCATATGACTCACCGAAGAATACGCCACCATCTTTTTAAAATCGGTTTGGGCCATGGCAACACTGGCGCCATAGACAATGTTGATCACTGCCAAAACCGCCAATGGCAACGCAAAATAAACAACTGCCTCTTTAAAAAACGGCAGACATATTCGAAACAACCCATACCCCCCCATCTTCAGCAAAACACCAGCCAGTAAGACGCTGATCGGTGTCGGGGCCTCGACGTGCGCGTCAGGCAACCAGGTGTGAAACGGAAAAACCGGGACCTTAATCGCGAAGGCCAGAAAAAATGCGAGAAAAAATGTAATCTGAAAACGGAAATCAAAAAGTGTCGCCGCTTTTTGAATCTCCAGGATATTGAAGGTATGCGGGAAGGTGTTAAAATACACCGCCAAAATCCCAATCAACATGATCACTGACCCGGCCAGCGTGTATAAAAAGAATTTGATCGCGGCATATTCCCGTCGAGGCCCCCCCCAAAGACCGATCAAAAAATACATCGGAATAAGCACCAGCTCCCAAAAAATATAAAAAAGAAATAGATCCAAAGCAATGAACGTCCCCATCATCCCGGTCATCAACAGCAGGTAAAAGGAATAGTATTCTTTTTCGTTGGTATTGATTCCCTTCGAGGCAATGCAGGCAATGAAACCTAAAAGCGCTGTCAAAAAAACCAACCCGATGCTCAATCCATCGACGCCAACAAAATAACAGATGTTAAAATGTGGAATCCAAGAAACATTCTCGACAAATTGCATTTGAGTCTGCAAAGGGTCAAACTTAGTAAGTAGAACAATCGATAAACCCAAAACAAGCCCGGTCACGGCCAAGGCAATCAGCCTGATGAGCTGCTTATTTTCTTTGGACAACAAAAGAACGCCCACAGCGCCCAAGAGCGGTAAAAAAACAAGACTGCTTAGAATCGGAAACATAGCTTACCCATCACGGTTAAAATCAACACAATGACACCGAGGAACTGAATAAACAAGTAATGCTGTACAAATCCGGTTTGCAGCGGACGTAAGACCGCGGAAAACCACTGGACCACCCGTGCGGTCCCATTGACCATTCCATCGACGACAATCCGGTCAAACTGCGAAAAAAGATCGCACAGCTTAAGACACGGCCGCACAAAAATAGCATCGTAGATTTCATCAAAATGATATTTGTTCAATAGCAATCGATCAAGCGGCGCGAACCGCACGCGCACATGAACCGGCAAAATCTTATTCCCAACAATGTACACCACATAAGCCAACCCTATCCCGGAAAGACTTAAGACTGTTGAAAACATCATCATCGCCCCGCTGGCCTCTCCCTCCTCGACCGACGGTGCTCCGAAAAAGATAAAATTTTGAAACGCGTGATGCGTCAAAGGCGACCCCAAAAGCCCAACAAAAACCGCGAAGAAGGAAAGAACCATCAATGGGACCGTCATGGTCTTAGGTGATTCATGGGCATGAAGACTTAAGCGTGGTTTGCCAAAGAGCACTAAAAAGATGAGCCTCGACATGTAAAACGCCGTCAGAAAACTCGTTAACACGGCAACACCGAACAAAAATGTATGTCCACTTTGAAAAGCGGCGAGTAGGATTTCGTCCTTCGACCAGAACCCGGCAAACGGCGGCACCCCTGCCAAAGCCAGTGTCCCGATGATGAAGGACGTTCCGGTCACTTTCATCTTTGAAAGCAACCCGCCCATCTTTTGAATATCTTGAGTATGCACGGCGTGAATGACTGATCCGGCGCACAAAAACAAAAGCGCTTTAAAAAACGCGTGGGTCATCAAATGGAATGTCCCGGCGCTGTATCCTCCCACTCCCAACCCGAGCATCATCAATCCCAGCTGGCTGATCGTCGAATAAGCCAAAACCCGTTTGATATCGTTGTTGACCGTGGCGATGGACGCGGCCATGAGCGCTGAAATCCCGCCAATGACAGCGACGGTCTCCAGGCAAAATGAATTCAACACAAAAAGGCTGTACGTGCGCGCCACCAGATAAACACCAGCGGCCACCATGGTCGCGGCATGGATGAGAGCAGAAACCGCGGTCGGACCTTCCATGGCATCCGGCAGCCATACGTGCAAAGGGAATTGAGCGGATTTCCCAACGGCCCCGCAAAAAATCAACAACGCCGCAGCCGTCAGCATCCATTCACTTCCGACCATGGGAACGATATGGCTCAAATCACTGAAATAAATCGTCTTGGTAGCAATAAAGAGAAAGAATATCCCCAACAAAAGCCCGGTATCGCCAATTCTCGTC
>JAHFFS010000203.1 GCA_023247815.1 Candidatus Omnitrophota bacterium | reverse complement strand
ACTCCAGTTCTCGTTCACGTCAGTTGGCAAGCGCGGGAGACGCGAATCATCAATGGCTTGGGCCCAAACCGATTCTATTCTTTTCGACTCTTCGCTCATACTTTGCTCAAAGCTAGCCAAAGCTCTCTGATGATCTTCTCCTTTGCCTTGAACACTGCCCCAACCCACTTTATCCGATCGCAAAATGATGGCCACGACGTCGTTCAAGCGATCTGACTTGTCACCCAGATCGGTCCCTATGTCCCTAAGCACTTCATTAAGAATATTCTTCGCTGATGCTTTCTCCCCTTGATAATTCGTATGGATCAGCACCCCTCTTCTCAATCGGACATCAAACAACACAATGCCGTTGCATTGCATAATTCCCAGTGAACCGATCTTTTCCCTATCACCAAATTTGACCTCAGCAGAAGTGCCATCCTGGAATCTAAAAATTTTTGTCCTTTTTTCTACCGTAATCGCGCCGAGAAGACCCATCCCCAAAAAGAATGTTTCCGAACCAAATTCTTTTAAAACGAATCCGGTTATAGTTAAACCAAAGGCTGCCCAAACAAAGGCCTCCATCGACGAATCCTTTACCTCCTGCCAGATTGCTGCCCTTTTTCTCCCAATGATGATACTGCCTACAATAAACAACGCGCTCCAGAACAATATTGAGGACAAAGAAGTGGAGAGAAGAACCGTGGGGATGGTCCTTGCGGGTTTTTCCACCGACGCGCCTGGTCGGCCAAAATTATAGACGCTTTCTCCACCGAGATACTGCTGAAGAAATGAGTCATGGGGGATCAGTTGTTTCGCGTCTATAATAGCCCGCTCTAATTTTTCTCTTTGTTCATCCGGGTATTCAAACGTCTTGAATAATTCTTTTAAGTGAGTAACAACTCCCCGCACGTCTGAAGACGTATCGTCTTTTCCTGTTTCAAGCTCTCCGATCTTACCCCGCAAATACTCCCAAAGAAAAACGATCTCATAAACCATCCAGGAATCAATCGTAAGATCGGCGTGTTCCCAAGTTTGGTAAATCTTGTCCGTTTGCTCTCGGCGTTCCGACAACCAACGATTGAACAACGCGCTCGGGTTTTCTCCACTCCTATGATAATCCGTCGCGATCTCGCGCAGGAGCCGAATGTCTAAAGACGTCAACGGCCAATTGTCACCCATCTTGAAATTGCAGGCGGTATTCACAAAAATCTTGACCGTGAAGTCCGGAATAAAAATGTTCTGGATGTCCTTGGTCAAAGCGTCGTCACCGGAAACAACAAAAATGGTCCTGTTTGATAACGTGACTTGCCGCTCGATTATCCTCCCTTGATAACGCTCAGGTAATGTAATGATGCTTTCATCTTCTGCTTGGAACGCATCCTTCAAGGTATCGATGTCGATCAGATTAAGATTGACCCTGACCGCGTTCTCACCTAAAGCGCTCACGATCCTTTGTGAAAGGGCCAATTTTCCAGAAGTCATCGGACCCGCGATCAAAACCGCGGACCGCACATTGCTCTTGGCGACTTTCGCTTTGATATGGTCGATGATATTTTCTATTTCCTTCTGTTTTCTTTTTTCTTCCATGGCCATGAGTTTGCCCAATTGACCGTCGAGAACAATCTGAATCAACCCCTCAACCGTTTCTGGAACAAGCTCGGATCGCGACCGTCCTCGATAAGGCTGCCTTCCTTTTGCGAAATGCTCACGCAAAGATCCACTTCTCGCTAACTCCGCCTCGGCAACGCGGATCAAACTGATCACTGTCGCGGCCTGACGCCAGTTGATCCTAAACTGTTTCATCTTTTCATAGACGGCCGCAACCCCCGCGTACATGGTTTCCTGCAGATGTCTGTTAACCATATACTCACTCCAGCGTTCATTGCGCGACAAATTTTGCAGCCATTCATAATAAGATGTCGTCACCCCGCCCGCGTTGGCCAAAATGTCCGGCACAATCACAACACCTTTTTTCGCCAATATTTGATCGGCGTCTTTCGTCGTCGGGCCGTTAGCCCCTTCAACAATCATTTTTGCCTGGATCCTTCCCGCGTTGTCCCTATGGATAACGTTACTCAAAGCGCAAGGGAAAAACACTATGACATTGGCTTCCAGAATATCACCTAACAACATTTGCTTTGTTCCAGGAAAATCAGCCAAATTGACCTCACGGACCTTCCCTTTCTTCAGTACACTTTGCCGCCACTGATACAAGCGCTCAATATCAAGACCATCCAGATTAAAAATACAGCCATAAGGATTGTCGGCACTTTTGATATGATTGCTGATATGGGTCACTTTCATCTTTGCCTTGTGCGCGGCCAAAGCGGTATGAATACCGACATTGCCCGAACCCTGAACAGCCGCAGTTTTTCCTGCCACATCCGTTCCTATCCCTAAATCATTGCCGATCAACTGCATGACTTTACTGGCGGTATAAAAGACCCCATTTCCCGTCGCTGCATCACGCCTTATAGACCCCCCTTTATCTTCAAATTTGCAGGTGATCGCGGCCAGCTCAAACGCTCTGACCGGATTATTTTTAACCAATTCAAGATAGCAGTCATAATACGGGACCACTGTTTTCGGGTCATCCTTTATTTCCGCGAAGGATTTTCGGACTTCTTGATCAAACAATCCTTTCTCGAACAAAACTTTGAAAT
>JAHFFS010000202.1 GCA_023247815.1 Candidatus Omnitrophota bacterium | reverse complement strand
AATTTTGTTCGTAGAGCAATACCGCGTGCCGGTTGGGAAACAAGTGATTGAACTGCCGGCTGGATTGATCGATGACGGGGCAGGCGAGTCTAACGAAAGCCTCATTGACGCGGCCCAACGCGAGTTGTTTGAAGAGACCGGATATGAAGCCAAGACAATCGAGCCGGTCATTGACGGACCGTCTTCGGCATCTTCGTCGGTCATGCTTTTTTTGGTCAGAGCGCGGGGACTTAAAAAAATCGGCGCGGGTGGTGGCGATGAGACCGAGTCCATCGTGGTCCATGAAGTCCCGCTTAGAAAGATTGATCAATGGCTTGATCAGAAGCGGAAGGACGGGTGTCTGGTCGATCCCAAAATTTATGCTGGACTTTATTTGATAAAAAAATATAATTGAACTAGTCAGTCATAAAACTTTTCAAGATTTCCAATATCAAAGGAGCGCGTCGCGATGGGTAAAACCGCAAAAATTTTAGGCAGTGAAGCCAAAGTGTTATTAGAGCATAAATGCAAAACCATTTCGAAAGAGGACCTGTGCCTTCCTGGACCGGATTTTTTAGACCGGATTTTTATCAATACCGACCGCTCCAACAATGTCCTTAAGCATTTGAGTTGGCTGTATCATCATGGCCGTTTGGCAGGTTCCGGCTACTTATCGATTTTACCGGTTGATCAGGGGATCGAGCATTCGGCAGGGGCTTCTTTCGCGCCAAATCCAGCGTATTTTGATCCGGAAAACATCGTGAAGCTAGCCATCGAAGGGGGCTGCAACGGCGTTGCCTCAACTCTGGGAGTTTTGGGACTGGTGTCCCGCAAGTACAGCCACAAGATCCCTTTCATCGTTAAGATCAATCACAATGAATTATTAACTTATCCTAATCAATTCGATCAAAGGCTTTTTGCCGACGTCGAGCAGGCGTTTGACATGGGGGCCGCGGGGATCGGGGCCACGATTTATTTCGGTTCACCAGAATCCACCCGTCAGATCGAAGAGATCACTAAGGCTTTCAAACACGCGCATAAGCTGGGATTGTTCACGGTCCTTTGGTGTTATTTGCGCAGTAACGGATTTAAGAAAGACAACGTCGATTATCATACCGCGGCGGATTTGACCGGTCAGGCGAACCATTTGGGTGTGACGATTGAGGCAGATATCATCAAGCAGAAACTTCCCACGAATAACGGTGGATACAACGCCCTCAAATTCGGCAAGACCCACAAATTGGTTTATGAGAAATTGAGTTCAGATCATCCAATTGATTTGACCCGCTATCAAGTGGCCAATTGCTATATGGGGAAAATCGGCTTGATCAATTCCGGTGGTGCCGCGAGCGGTGAAGGTGATTTGAAAGAAGCAGTGGTAACCGCGGTCATCAATAAGCGCGCGGGGGGATGCGGTTTGATCTCTGGGCGTAAGGCCTTTCAGCGTCCGATGAAAGAAGGCGTTGAGCTTTTAAACGCGATCCAGGATGTTTATCTGGATGACCAAGTGACCATTGCTTGATCGATTTTTGGGCAGCGGAACATTTGCATAACCATTTGACAGTAAATCATTTTACGAGTTATAATGACAACAAGATGCTAAACCAATCAATTAAGGATGCCCTCCAATGAGTTCCGAAAAAAAGAATTCCGAAGAATTGTTAAAAGATCGTCGGGTGGTTGAAGAAATCCGTCGTCATTTGTGGATCGAAAGTGAAAAGGTCGGGTATGACATTGGATTTGAAAAGGCCAAAGAAGATTGGTTGAAAAATTTTTCGAAAGTCTGGCTCGAATATCATCTTCCCATCGAGAAGCTCAAAGAAGCGCGTTTGAAAGAAAATCAAGAAAAGGAAAGTCAAAAAGTGGAAGCGGCTAGTGAGGCGCCAGCCAACAAAGCCGAAGAGATAGAGTCCTTCGACCGCAAGAATGTCAAAGCCGTTAAGTTAGTTTCGAAACGTCGTCGAGCAAAATCATATCTTCGGTAATCTTTCAATTCCCTCCTTTCATTTTCATCAGGACCTTCAATATGACCTCTCATATAACTGAAAAGTTAAAACGATTAAAAAATTTTTCTGGACGGCCTGGCCCGCTTTTACTCATCATTATGGATGGCGTGGGACTGGGCAAACGCGATGACAGCGACGGAGTTCATCTGGCCAAAACACCTTGTTTGGATCAGCTTTTTAAGAGCAAACTTTACACCACTCTCAAGGCCCATGGTCGGGCGGTTGGGATGCCCAGCGACGATGATATGGGCAATAGCGAGGTCGGGCACAATGCCCTGGGTGCTGGGCGCATCTTTGAGCAGGGGGCATCGCTGGTCAATCAGGCGATTGAACAGGGAAGGATTTTTCAGACCCCCATTTGGCAGCGGTTGATCGATCAGGCGAAAAAAAAGGACCAGACTTTTCATTTGATCGGGTTGCTTTCCGACGGCAATGTCCATTCCCACATCAATCATCTTTTTGCGTTATTAAAAAAGTGCGCGGAATCCGCTGTGAAGCGAGTGCGGATCCACGTGCTGTGCGACGGCCGCGACGTTGGCGAGCGGTCGGCCTTGGAATATATCGAGAAGACCGAAGGCCTTTTAAAAACGATCAACGCGAAATCCGGTCTTGATTATCGGATCGCCTCCGGTGGTGGCCGCATGGTGACCACGATGGATCGCTA
>JAHFFS010000201.1 GCA_023247815.1 Candidatus Omnitrophota bacterium | reverse complement strand
CTCAGCGTAAAATGGGGTCTGATCAAGGACCAACGTTATTTCGCCGGAACTGCTTTGGGCTTGTTGAAGAATCGCACCGGATTTTAGGATTTTTAAAATCTTGACCGGAGCAACCATTTGATCATATCCTAAAAATTTTGTTTTTGGCACATCCAGATGCAAATCACGGTCAGAAAAGACATCGGTTTTGATTTGACTGGCCGCCCGGGAACGGGATTTTTGTTGTTCGAGTTCTTGTTCAAAATATTTTTGGGCTTCCTTGTGTTTTTCTTCAGAGATTTTAAGTCCAAATGAACTTTTGCGGTCATAGAGACTCATGATGGGGACACCGTGCGTGTCATAAAATTTGAAATACAACTCTCCCATTTCTTTAGTCGATTGGGCTTTTTCAACTTGTTTATAAAATTCCGGAACATATTTTTTTCGGATCTCTAAGAAGGCCTCTTCAGCCCGTTGGACCTGGTCTGAAATCAATTGCTGTTTTGTTGCTAATTCTGGATAGGGTCCTTTCATCGTCTCAATGACCGCTGGCACCAAACGGTAGAGATTGGCCTTTGCTTGATCGTCGGAAACTCGGCTCATGGTAAGGTTTGTCGCTTTATAAATCAACTTGCGCACAACTGACCCGCGGCCTTTGTTGGAAGGGACCACCCCGTCGGCAATAGCGAAGACAATCGCGCGGATGTGATCGGCAATGATGGGCGCGTCCTTTTTTGAAGCAGGTTGTTCGAGGACCTCTTCCAGCACTTTAAAAATCGGTAAAAATAAATCGGTTTCATAGTTGCTTTTTTTCCCTTGGATAACCGCGGTCAAACGTTCCAATCCCATCCCGGTATCGATGTTCTTTGCTGGTAAGGGATCGAGTTTGCCTCCATCTTGGCGGTTGTACTGAGTAAAGACCAGGTTCCATACTTCAGAAAAGCGTGAGTTGTCATAGTCGGGTTTGAAGCTAGGATTTTTATAGTCTGCGGTGTCGCCATAATCGTAAAAGATTTCCGAACAGGGTCCACAGGGTCCATTGGGTCCGTTTTGGATCGCTTGCGACGGCCAAAAATTGCTTTTGTCACCGAGCCGAAGGATCCGTTTTGCTTCGAGACCAATGCTGTTGCGCCAAATGGACTCAGCTTCCGCATCGTCTTTATAAACCGAGACCCATAAACGTTCTTTAGGTATTTTCAGTTCTTTTGTGAGGAATTCCCAGGCCCAAAGGATCGCGTCTTTTTTAAAATAGTCGCCAAAGGAAAAATTTCCCAGCATTTCAAAAAAGGTGTGGTGATAGGGTGTTTTACCAACTTCATCCAAATCATCGGTGCGCAGGCATTTTTGACAGGTGGCAGTTTTGGTAACATCATCAATCTGCCCGAGGAATTGGCGTTTGAACTGTTGCATACCGGCCGTGGTAAACAACACCGTCGGGTCATCCTTAGGCACCAGCGAATCGCTAGTGATGATGCTGTGTCCCTTTTTCTCGAAAAAATTCAAAAATTTTGAGCGGATCTCATTCGCGGTCATTTTTTAATACCATTTCAATGTTGCTGATGCGTTTATAGCAAGGTGCGTTTGGGTGAGGAAGCAATCCTCATTGAGAAAGATTGCTTCGCTCCAAACGTTTTTTATTCTGGCATTATTCTTTGATGATGTCTTCTTTGATTTTGGCCAGAATGTGTTTTTCAATTTTGGTGAGCAGCTTCGGGTTTTCGATCAAGAACCTTCTGGCGCCCTCGAGCCCTTGTCCGATTTTTTCTTCCTCATAAGAAAACCAGGACCCGGACTTTTGAATGATTTCTGATTTGACGCCCAACTGCAGGATGTCACTGGCCTTGGAAATGCCTTCATCAAAATAGATTTCGAATTCGGCAGTGCGGAAAGGGGCCGCTACTTTATTTTTCGCGATTTTAGCACGGACCCGGTTGCCGATGACCTCTTCTCCTTTTTTGAGACTCTCGATGCGGCGCAGATCAATGCGCACCGAAGAATAGAATTTCAAAGCGTTTCCGCCGGTGGTGGTCTCTGGATTACCAAACATGATCCCGATTTTCATGCGGATTTGGTTGATAAAAATCACACAGGTCTTGGAACGGCTGATCGCGGCAGTGAGTTTGCGCAAGGCCTGCGACATCAAACGGGCATGCAACCCCATATGCGAATCGCCCATCTCCCCTTCGATTTCCGCGCGCGGAGTTAAGGCGGCGACCGAATCAACGACGACCAAATCCACGGCGTTAGAGCGCACCAGGGTTTCGGTAATCTCCAGGGCCTGTTCGCCGTTATCCGGCTGGGAAATCAGCAGGTCTTCCAGTTTGACGCCGATTTTCTTCGCGTAGGTCGGGTCAAAGGCGTGTTCAGCATCGATGAAGGCCGCAGTCCCGCCTTGCAGTTGGATTTGATGAATGATGCTCAAAGTGAGCGTTGTTTTTCCTGAGGATTCCGGGCCAAAGATTTCTATGACACGGCCGCGGGGAATGCCGCCGACCCCCAAAGCGATATCCAAAGACAGCGAACCCGTTGGGATCACCGCGATTTCTTGTTTGAGGCTGCCGTCGAGTCTCATAACAGCGCCTTTGCCAAATTGTTTTTCAATTTGCGCTAGCGCCAAGTCCAATGCCTTACGTTTGTTTTCCTGCTCTGCTGAAATTTTTACTTCTACCATCGCTTCCTCCCTTTAGATTTGGGC
>JAHFFS010000052.1 GCA_023247815.1 Candidatus Omnitrophota bacterium | reverse complement strand
GTAGCGTACTGCATGACCGCCACCGCCATAATCATTGCGGCCACGGTTTTCACGGTTTGATCTTTGACCATAAAGATGACGCCGACCATCATCAGCATCAAAAATAGCGGAACCAGCACCGTGATATGCACACCGTCAACAAAGAACCATAGGCCTAAAATCGCAAGAGGCGTGACGCCAAAGAGACTTGGATATTTTGCCGCCAGCTTCAGCCAAAGGTAAACCGGGACGGTCAGAACGGCCAACGTGCCCAATACGATCCAAAGATCATTGCTGAGCATCTCAAACGGTAGGGTCGCGAAATAGGTAGTGATCTGGGTAAAGATAGTTGCGGCCGGAGCAGCCACCGGACCAGCATGGCCTAGGCTTACACCTTTAATGAACTCTGCCGTGGCAACAGTTAAAGCGTCACCATGGGCGAAAACAGCCGGAGCGAAGAAAAATAACGCAATCGGTAAGGCAAATTTGATCCCGCGAACCATCCTGTCATTGCGAGCCCCGATGGGGCGAAGCAATCTCGAAAGATAGGATTGCTTCGTCGCTGCGCTCCTCGCAATGACACCCAAAGCCGCCAATCGTTTCCATAAGAATCCAATTCCGAACATGGCCAGCACAATCCCAGCCGCGGTCAAGGTAGAATTGGCGCTTGATGTATGATCTGTATTTTGATGATCGCCATTCTCGTTATGACCGTTTTTCTTCTTGCCATTTCCATTGCCATTGTGCAAGGCCTTGTGAACGGCAGACTTAACATGCTCCGCGATCCACGGCTTCATTTCATGCATCATCCGCTCGACAAAGGCCTTGATCACCTGTCCGCCGATAGCACGCCAAACCAAGACGAGGATACCCGCAATTGCTCCAATAGCCGTGATAAGCCCAATGACAAACCCTTTCCAATTCAAGCCTTCTTTTAAAACAACAATCGTTTCCTTTCCGACCCCTTTCTCATTCGTAGTTTCAATGCTTACAATTTTCACATTTTTCTGTTCATCACCATTATCGCTTATCGCGGCTGCCGGATTTACATTGGCAGCTACGACAGCCTGAGCCGCCCCATTTCTTTGCTTTTTCTCTTCACGTATCTGAGCAAAGATCGTCTCCAGCTCCCCTTCCTCATAGCCAAGCCCAATATATCTCGAGATCTCTTTTGATCGTCTCGGATGCGTTCCCGCGAATCCACTATGAGGATTGACTTCATACGCCGCCCTTGCAAAATCCCGCTCACGAAGCGCTTTTCTTAAACCTGTAAATGTATATATGCCAACCGCCTTACGATTTCCATGCTTATCGGTTCTGTACCCGCCGTCCATGGTATAAGTTACCCCAGTTAGTGCTAAACGAGTGTTCCTGGGCAGAGTTTCAAAACCGATTGTCCTCATTTCCTCTGGAGATAACCCTTCATTGATAAAATCTCGGGCCATATCGGCATAATAAGCCACGATCACTTTTAAAACGCGCTCGCCCTCTTCTAAAGTCATCGGACGCTTGCCTTGCTCAACATCGTCGGGAATGAGATGCCCCCACCATTTGATCCCGAATCCATAGCCAACCGCCATGCTGTGAGATCGGGTTGTGTAATCTGGATAAAGATTCGGATTCCAGCCTTCTTCCCGCTTAATCTCCTTAATAAGATCCATGGTCTCAGCATGCATGAACAGCGGTGTCAAGAATGAGGCAATGACTAACAAGCGAACCAATCGGTGGTTTCTAGAATAATGGCGTTTCGCTCGTGAACCGCGGGATCGGGCATTGTTGTGTCTGCTCGATGATTCGTCTATAAATGTTGGGCACTTCCTCTGGCCCAAGTTTTTCCCAGGTGCCCCTAAGCCCATTGCGCTGGTAGACTTGATCTGCGTATTGATATTTGATGAAGATGAGGAAGAGTTTGGATTTACCGTTAAAGTCTTGGGCTGAGGTAAAGATAGCTCCATAACGGGGAAGATCGATGAGATACTTAAAATCCAATTTGTCAAATAAGCCAGGTAAACTTTGAGTGTTGAGAACAACCATTGGACACCTCCGGTTAAAAGGTTAAAGTTATTCGGTGCGTTGCCCTGTACCATATATCTGAGCAGGCTTAAAATGATGAGGGTGACGATCATGGCTCCCAGCCAGAACAGCGGATTAGCAAAAATGCTTACGCTACTCGCTTGGCTTATGAAGCCAAAGAAGCCGAAGAAGAAATGGGAAGTTGATACGGGATAAACGTAGACTGGAGAAACAGGATAACTAAACGGTGTCGACGGTGACAACGGGTAAGCAAAGTTCCTATAAAACGCATTGATCCTGAGTTGCGGGCGCACCCCAGGAATCAAGGAATTGGTGATTATTTCCGTCGGACTGCTTGAATCAACGATTCTGTGATCGCTAACTGTGATTAAGGCTGTTTCTGATCCAACAGCGAATCTTCTTGTCGTGTTGTCTGCTTTCGCGAGACGCACTTCAAGAACTGGAGAATTGGCAGTCTCACTAAACCTGCCGTTATCTGTTGAACTGCTACTAACAGCGCGAACTAATCTATGTTGTCCATACCCAGAAGCACTATTCTCATCAGATTCCGTGGCTACCCCAGCTTCACCAACTCCCATACTCAGAGCAGTTAGGCCAGAGTTAGTTCGTACTCCTTGAGCACTTCTGACAGAGCCATCGGCTAGACCTATGTTCCTTCCAGCCGGTCCAGTTACAGTAACAAAACTTACTCGATCACTTCCTGCTTGATACAGCGCAGGTCGGATCAAGGTTACTTTCGGTCGGCTTTCCTCATGACGCACTAGCCCAACCGGAGAATTCACTGCATTTTGTCTATCTTGCCTTTCCTTTCTGTTGCCAGATCGAACGGGCAAACTTGCAGTTACTTCATGACTGCTTACGACACTTCGTAACAACCGAACCTTCTCTATAATAGCGCGGGCAATGGCCACCAGCCGTTCACTTAACACGCTAGCGATCGAAACAACCACCAACGGCAAGCTCATGGCATAGAGGCTAGTACCCCACCCATTATTTCCAAGGCTCAAAGAACGAGTATTGCTTCCGTTCCCTGCGTCATTTACGGACACACCTAGAGAAGCGGACAACCCCTCATTGGCTATCATTTGGCCTAAGCCATTTGTAGTCAATGAGTTACTTGTTTTAACCGTTACAATAGAGATAGTCTCTCGACTACCAACTACCCCTTCGGACATGCCTGTTTCAGACACATTCGCTGAGGAAAGAATAGTTTTGGCTGTCCCTGCCGGAGGAGGTATGCCGGTACTGTCAAATTTATTTCCTTCTAATCTCGGCTTAAAGGATTCCGTAGACGGAGAGCTTTGTGCTGACATGTTGGCCTTGGCCAATAACGCGACTTCAATATGCTGCTTAGGCTGAGGAGATGTATCGTTACCGCCGATTCCTGGCTGTTCGCTGGAAGGCGGAATACCCTCAAAAGGAGCCGCCGGTAGCATAGAACGGCTACCCTGGCTTTGATCATCTTGATGAAGTGGAGTTCTATTTGTCTTCCTGTTAGGCACTGCCCCGTTGCTTAGCTTCCCTAATATGAAGACTGGTGTCATCGTTTTCGTCGGAATAGGTGCCGCAGGGACAACCGGCACTGCTGGCTGGCCAACATCCGGCCGTGGAAGCTCAGGAGCAATCTTGGTATTGATGACTGCCTTACGGCTAAAATCAGGTCTCTTAGCTGGAGACTGCAATTTCGTCGCTGCGGCATAGACCGCCCCACCAACAAATGCCGTCAAGATACCCGTTACTGGGTCAAGCACAGAGCTGTGGGCCGCAAATGGATTGAAATTAGCCCCTATTCCCGCGGACTGTAGTTTGATTCGCTCAAAATACCCGCGCCAACCTAATCTCGTTACAGCCTCATAATATTTTAACCCCGGGTTGTTGGTCAGAATTCGGCTCACACTCCATTGGAACGCGTCAATCGGGGCGATCGGGACCAGCAAGTTGGTCAATGCCGCGACCGCGTTAAACGTCACAAAATTGGCGCCCAAGACATCATGTAAAGGAATTCCCAAAATGTGGCGATCAGCGTCCCCAACAAAAGGAGCTAGATAAGAATTCATGGCCAGAATCGATCCAATGAGCGGAACAGAAAAATACAGCTTATCAGCAGAAGGACCCAGAATCGGCCAACCCATGGCATAAAAGACCGCAGCACCTCCAATGGCCAGCATGGCGTTGACCAGCGGACCAGCCAAAGTGATATCCTTGCGCATTGTGGCGCTAGCTTGCTGCGGCATCATGTAATCGATGCGGGCTTGAAACATCCCTTGCAGAGAAATGCGGGTGATCTTCTCACCATACTTCTTAACCGCCAAACCATGGCCCAATTCGTGCAAGACGGCCGACCAGGCAATGCTCGCAATGGCCAACGTACTGGCCGGCCAAGTGAGACCAAATGTTGATGCCAAAACCGCGTACGCGCCAATCGTCGACACAAAAAATGGAGCCGTTAACGTCACCGGCCCAACGTTGATCGCCGGCAGCTTTGGCATGGTTTCGATACCCATAAAGTTCTGAAATTCGAAGAAAGGACTTTCTTTAGTGATCCTCAACAGATCGTCGCCCAATAAGCCAAAGGCCTTGCCCCAGCTAACCTCAACCGGCCCGACGTTTTTCGCGGCCTTAGCAGCCTCAACTTCCTTGGCTTTCTCAGCCGCCTTCACTAATTTATAAAATTCATTGGCAACGGTTTCCAATTCTTTTGGTTGATTAAGGTTTTCCACCAAAGGCATTTCTTCTGAAACAGCGTCGAAAGCAGCCGTTGGATTGACCGCCTGCCACATAAACGCGAACCACTTATCGTCGATCGCCAGCGGTTGCGCGACACCGCTGCTACCCGTAAACGTTCCGGCCAGCGTCTTGGTGATACGGTTAAAGACCAGAGTCACCGGATTTTCGTCGATGTTATCCGTAAATGTCACATCGTTGTTCGAAGAATTTTTAAACCGCTCATCAAGGACATTGACAAAATACGCCTTGGCTTTGTTGGTTCCGGGGATGCGGACACCAATGGTCAAGGCCTTCTTATGCACCTTGTCCCAACCTAAAGCTGAATTAAATTTCATGTTAAACCAAATCGAACTGGCGGCCTTCCAAGACTCATACATATCAAAGCCATAATAGTTGTCTCGTCCGGTCTTCATCATGACCCGCAGATCGGATAGATTCGGAGAGGCTTTTTTCAGATCAGCAAAGTCCACCCGCTGGACCGGGACCTGCTCAAATACCGCTCGCGACTCCGTCGACGAACCATCATTGATTTCCCGGCCTAAAACCTGCGGCAGCAAACGGTTGTTATCGCGATTGACCAAGACCTGACCGTTCTGCCAGAGCAATTCACGGACCAGACCTAAATTCAAAGGCTTGGCCCCCAACGTCGACAAATCCCGCTTAAATACCATCAAGGAATTGCTAAACGGCGAACTGGTGATCGCCAAAGAAATATTGTCAAAGACAACATGCAACACAATATGCTCGTCAATGTATTTGACCGGAACGACAAACGTCTTGCCGTTGAGCGTGAACAGCGCGACTTCTCCTTCGGCTTGCGTAAGCGCGTCAGGAATAGCGCCCATATTGACGAAATCTTGGAAATTCTCATTGGCGACTTCGATCCCCGCGTCAGCAGGTTCCGGCTGGTATCGCAAGTTATATCCCTCAACAAGACGCAGGTCATTGATCGAGACCTGTGGATCAAGGTCCTGGGAAGTATCGCTAATTCCATATTTTTGCAACTCAAGCCTGACCTGGGCCAACTCTGCGGACGTGGCCGCCTGCGGTGCTACATCTCCCTTAAACCCATCCACCGCGTCCAACAGGTCTTGGCTGATCTTATTCATCTCATTTTTATTAGCATTGACTTTCGTCGCCAAACTATCCAAGGCCGCATTTCCCGTCGGAACAACTTTCCCATCCACAATAAAATGCTCATGCAAGCCGGCCGCGAGCACCGCCGCCTGCTTGGCTTTTCCTTCTTCCGCGGCAACGATGAAAGGAATAAAGATGTTATTGAATAATGCCGGCTTTTCAAGGATCATCGGGTTCACTTGCACGCCAATGATATTTCCAGATCCCTCTACTCGTTCCAGTTCAAATGGTTTGAGGTCGGCCGCATTGGTACCCGTCGGAATGGTCATGATCTTAATCTTTTCAATACCCGCAGGGAAATTCTCTTTATGTTCATTGAGCATCCGATCGAGACGGATCAATGCTCGATCATCAGCGGCATTCTCAATCTTCACGACCTGATCATACAATGGCTGATAAGCAAAAGTCAGATGGAGCTCTTGCTTCGCGAGCCCATTTATT
Organism: Candidatus Omnitrophota bacterium; assembly: GCA_023247815.1. GTDB lineage: Bacteria > Omnitrophota > Gorgyraeia > Zapsychrales > JANLHA01 > JAHFFS01. The sequence continues at coordinate 2,210 of JAHFFS010000052.1, read as the reverse complement.
TTTTGCGCGCGACTATCGATTTTCGCTTCCGTGACCTCCTGTGCTAATTTCTCCGGTGACAGACGCCCGACGATAAGATACATTGCCGCGTTCTGATAAAACTCACGTCCAGCACGGTAGCGGAAATAGTCGTCGTTCGACATAGTGACTGGAATCGTACCGGTCCCTTTGGTATTAAACAACTCTTCATACCGACGATGGAAGTTTAAATAATTCTTAACAAAATGATCGAATTCCTTGAAATAAGCGAAGAACCAGCCTAGCGTTGGTTTGAACTTATCAGGATCAGTGTCATCAGGAATCCCGACGATGATTTCCCTGATTTTACGGCTGCGTTTGATCATATCAACGCTATTGCCGTCCTGATGCCCGGTCATGAGCCGAGCTAAAATCTCCTGGCCGGTTGGATTGCTATCGAATTGATTCACCGCGTCTTCCATGTCCTGCAACGCCGCGATGGGCATGGACGCTGAGAACCGTGCCGCGATCTCTGGACTCAATTTTTCGCGAACAAATCTAAAGGGAATGGTCTCTTTTCCGACGGATGATGCCGCGTCCTGCGCGGGTTCCCCTTCCGCATCCGCGCTTGCGGCAGCTTTTTTCTTGTCCTCGGTCTTTTTACTTCCTGCCGAGCGCAAGAGTTCTTGCAAACGCGCCAAGTCCTTCTCATAAAGCAAGGAATCAATGATCGAACTGTGAATGGATCGAATCACCGCGGCAATTTCGCCCTTGCTCACTTGCGCGTGACGGTCAATCATGCGGGCCGCTAACGTGATCGGTTCCTTGTATCCCTTGATATCAGGAATGCCATCTAAGACCGCGGCCATGGAAATTGTGCCTTGCGCGAGCGACCCGATCATACTGATCTTCTGCTCATTGAGCCATTGCGGAGCCACGCGTTCGAGGGTGTTCAAAACCTCCTCGGCCTTCTTCAAATCTTTGATCTTATTCACCGTCGGGAAAACCCCCAACCCGCGGGCGAATTCAAGGACCGAGACTGGATCGCCATTGCGATTGATCATACGGTTATCGTTGATAATGCCTTTGATGTCCCCTATCGAGAAGTTGAACTGCGCGTCAAAAGTCTCAGCCAATTCCAGCAATTTATTTTGGATGATTTGTCGTTCCGTAATGGATTGATTGTTGGCAAACCTTCTCGCCAATCTGCGGATTTCCAGGTCCAGTACAGCCAGACCCTTGAACCGCTCGTTGATCGCCGCTAAAAATGGCGCGTTCATCGGCAACTCGAAGTAAGAGGCCAGACGACGCGGCAAGTCATACGGACGGCCCTCACAATCCGCGATGATGAAACGGATGTCCTGCAACTCTTCGACGCTGTAAGTGTAAGAAATATTGAAAACATCTTGGTAAAAGGTCACAATCGAAGCTACTCTGACGGCGTCGGGAACCGAAGTGATCCCGGCCTCGGCCAAGCCCAGCACGATATCGACTTGGGTTTCCTTGCTCATCGTTGTCGCGCTGGGATTGAGCTGTTGGTCTACGCCGGTCAGACGGGCCAGCCTCAGCTGCTCGGCAAACGTCAATTTTTCAATGGCTGTGGCCATGTCAACCGCTTGGTGCCCTTTGTAGGTGAGGTTCTCGCCGACCGTCAAGCCCAAACGCTTGTCCTTAACGCGGTCTTCCTGCTCTTTGGAAAGATCACTGACTTTGGTTTTAAAATCGGAAACATTTTTCAGACTCACCGCTCGAGAACTGACACTGGCAAAATCATTTCGCTCGCTATGCGAAATGATCTCGGTCGGGAATATCTTTTCTCCTAACCCCAGCATGACCGCGAAAATCCCGGCGTGGCCTCTCATGCTCTCACTTTCATCTCCGTGTTCCGCCAAACGAATAGCGATGTTCAAATTCTTCAGCGTTGGCTTAATGGTATGGAACTGTGCCTGCTCAACATACATCATATGCTTGGCGATCCGCAGGTGATGACGGGCATAATCCAAGATATCCTTGCTCAAATCTTTGGCCTTCGCCTGCTCAATCAAGTCTTCCCACATCTTGATCGCGCCTTCCCAAGTCCTGCTCGACTCTTTACGCACCCATTCGGTGCCAGAGAAGCCGGTCTCTTTCAATAACTGACGCATGTCGCCATACTGACCGGTCCGTTCTTTCATTAAAATGTCTTTTAAACCCAAAACATCAGGATTTTTGTCGACTTGATCTATCGGAGTGTACTCCAAAACTTTCTTCCA
>JAHFFS010000200.1 GCA_023247815.1 Candidatus Omnitrophota bacterium | reverse complement strand
TTTGCCGCTAATTTTTTATGTTTGACTAATTTAAGGAGACATTAGTGAAAACTAATCAAGCGACATACCTGCGCGGTCATTATGCCGAGATAAGTTCCAATCACATTTCCCAAAATTGCCATCAAGAGTCCAATGGCTGATAGGCCGGGCTGATAAATCTCGGCGACAATCGGTGCCGATACAACACCACCGACATTGGCCTGGCTAGCGGTTGCCACCAACATCATCGGTGCTTTCAACCATTTCGCGGCAAGCAATAATACACAAGCGTGGATGAAAACAATCAGAAATCCAGCACTGATGAGAACCACCGCAGTTCCTAAGTGCGAAATTGTGGCCTTAACGCCAATGGTCGTGAGAACGAAATATAAAAGAAAATATCCGATTTTGCTGGCACCCTTTTTTTCAAGGCGGCGAAGCGGTGTCAGGGAAAAAGCTAACGCCATGGTTGATATCAGGATGATGGTCCAGGTGAATTGCGTAATCACACCTTCCGCGACTGGCAAAAATTTAGAAAGGGCCTGCACGCCGTAGCTGGCGCAAAGGGCGACAACAATTAAGACGAGAGCATTTTTCCAATCAAGTTTCGCCTTAGGCGCGTTCCCTAAAGATTTGAACCGAGCTTTCATTTCATCAAAAATTTTTCGATCGGCCTTGAGCCAGCGGTCAACCCTTGGCTGCCAACCGGCCGCGGTCATCAGCAGCCCCATCCATACGTATGGCACAATCGCGTCAACAACCACCATCGGCAGAAACACATCGTCCGGTGTGCCAATCGCTGATTTCACCGCGATCATATTGGCACTGCCTCCGGTCCACGAAGCAGAAAGCGCGCCAAATCCGGTCCAAAAAGCATTGCCAACAAATTTTCGAAATAAAAAAAATGTCACAACACTTCCTAACATAATCCCCAGACTCCCGGCTAAAAACATCAACAACGATTTGTGGCCAATCCGCACGATTGCTTTTAGATCGACACCAATCAAAAGTAAAAATAAACTCATCGGCAAGCCAACGGTTACCGCCTGATCATATAACGGCATTTTAGACGGCAGCAATCCGCTTGTGGAAGCGACCATCGGCAAAAAATAAATCCAGAATATCGCTGGAAGGAATTGGAACCAATGCTTGGTTCGGGAATGCGCGGCAAGCGACAAGACTAAAAATTCGATAAAAACAAGCGTTGAAATGACAAATATGGGATATGTGATCATACTGTCTTTTCTGAATTTAAAGGTATCACACCAATCCCTTCTTTCACTTTGCGTAGATCATAAACCCCATTGAAGGAAAGATACGGATGACGCTCAGCCTCGTCTTGAATAAAAAAAGGAGTGTCCAGATCAACATAATCAAAACCTTCCGACCCTGCGGCCAAGTGGCCGGCCGCGGTCATGGCCAAAGAACTTTCAAGCATGCCGCCGATCATCAGTCGAACACCGAAAATTTTTGCTAACTTAACAATTTCGTAAGCGTGGACCATTCCAAATTTCATGAGTTTGATATTAAGAACACCGACGGCCTTTATTTGGATGAGATGAATGGCCTCGGGGATGCTGCGGACACTTTCGTCAGCACAGACGGGAATATCGGTTGATTTGGAAATCTTGATGAGTCCTTCGTAATCGTCACGGGGCACTGGCTGCTCCAACAAATCCGGACGTATGCGAAGGCGTTTCAAACGCGCTAAAAATTTGAGCATTTCATCGGCGCTGAACCCCTGATTGGCATCGAGATAAATTTTGCTTTTCTGCGCTATTTTCCATACGGCAGCAACCCGTTTGATATCCAAATCAAAATCGCGTCCAATTTTGACTTTGAAAGAACGAAAACCCTGCTGGTAAAATTTTTGGATGCTGCTTTCAGTTTCTGGTAAATCAGCGATGACGATGGTGATGTCGCTTTTGAGTTTTCGACAGCGCGGCCCGAAGAACCGCCAAAGTGGACAATGGAATTTTTTCGCTAAAGCGTCAAACAAGGCCATTTCAACGGCGGCGATCATAGCCGGATTCTTTCCCCAGCGATCGTGCAAAACATGAGAAATTTTAAGATAATCACGAAGGTCCTTGCCAGCCAACCACTCAGCAGCCGCCTTAAGATTGCGTTCGGTTCCAAGAACGGTTTCACCGGTGATGTGTGTGGCGACAGCAGCTTCGCCATATCCGACCACATTATTCGTCAGCTTGACGGTAAAAAGCAAATTATCGAGACTTTGATGTTCACCTAACGCGGTTCTAAAGGGTTGAATCAACACTGCTTTTAGCGCCGAGACCTTTGCTTCTTTGATTTGCCAATTTTGATTGAGCATGATTACAATCCCAGTAGCCGGACCGCGTTGATGCGCTTTAACCAAGATCCTCGTCGCGACCCTGCCCCAAGCGAAAGATCCGATAAAGTAACACGATTAAGGACAACAACTTCATCTTGTTGGGCTTGGGGACGACGATACGCCCATACCGCGTGGATCGCGTAAGCCCGACTGTCAATGCTTCCTAGGTAGAGCATGATATGGCCGCGCATCCCGAGGAGACTTATTCCACCCATTGCCTTTTGTTGCAATAAACGCAATTTATCTGCATCCGTAGTAGCGTCGTTCCAATCAGTAAGCAGTTTCCCGACTTGAATCTGATTTTTGGAATCTCGTGGCAATGCTATCCCAACGGTAGCAAAAATTTCCTGCA
>JAHFFS010000051.1 GCA_023247815.1 Candidatus Omnitrophota bacterium | reverse complement strand
CCTTTTTTCTTTTGCCGATTTGGTCCCGATGGAGGATTTTACTTCAGGGACAAAGTTGACGTTGTTTCCGGTTTCAGCCATCGGGCGAGATGGAAAAAAAATCACAGCGGATTTTTCGGTCTTGATTTGCTTCGAAGATACCATTTCCGACCTGGCCCGTCGGATGACGCGAAATGGGGCGGATTTTTTGGTGAATATCAGCAATGATGCCTGGTTTTTGGATACCAATGAGCCGTTTTTGCATCTGCAGGCTGCGGTTTTCAAGGCCGTTGAGAATCGGCGGACTTTGGTGCGGGTCGCTAATACGGGTGTGAGTGGTTTTATCGATGTTGATGGGGGCCTTTATCGCGGAGTTGAAAATCCGCAAGGGAAAATGACCTATGTTGCCGGGTGGACCGCGGCCGATGTCGTGCTAACCGACGAGATGTCTTTGTACACAAAGTTTGGAGATGTTTTTACATTATTTTGTTTTGGATGTATAATTTTAGCAAGCCTGAAACCCTGGGGACAGCCCCCAAGTAAGGAAAATAGCTAATGCTCAAATGGCAAAAAATGATTGTGCTTTTGACCGCGGTCCTGCTTGGATTTTACGGCGTTTCTTTCGCAATGTTGGTGGGTTCAGGCTTTCATCCGCCTTTGGACCTCACAAAATATTGGTTGGCCTTTCTCTATTTGGGCCTTTTCATCTGTGCTCTGATTTCATTTCGTCTGCGAGAATGGGCGAGGGTGGGGTTGATTTTTTTAAATCTTTGCGTTTGCGCGACCTATGTTATTTTTTATGTGTATTCGTCCAATGATTTTTATTTGATCAACATTTTGGTCGCGGGCGGCACGGCGGTCTTTTTTAATCATAAAATCGTTAAGCCATTTTTCCAGAACCGCCAACCGCAATCGCGAAAAAGTGTCCTGATTGTCGACGACGATGAGGGCGCCATCAAGACGGTAAAAAATATCCTGCTGAATGAAGGATACAGTGTTTTGACCGCCACCTCCGGCGAGCGGGGGTTGCAGGTGGCCAAACAGCAAAAGCCGGACGTTATCATTTTGGATGTCATTCTACCGGGGATCAAGGGAAGAACGGTTTGCGCCCGGCTCAAAGCGGATGAGGACACCAAAGATATTCCGGTCATTTTTTTAACCGCCAAAGATTCTCTCGACGATATTGAAGCCGAGAAAGAGGCCGGAGCCGTGACCCATATTACGAAACCTGTTCATCCGCGGACCCTTTTAACGGAAGTGAGAAAGGTTTGTTGAAATGAACCATTCAAAGATTCGAAAAATGACTGTCGTCATCAATTGGCTTCTTTTATTGACCTATCTGCTTTTGTTGGCTTATTGGTTTTTCGCGGTTGGAGGACTTTCGGTCGAGCCGGTTTTATTTAGTCTCATGGTCGTGAGCGCCATAGGTCTTTTTTTTAGGTTGGAATGGGCGAGGAAGCTTTTAGTCGCTTCGAGCGGTGTCACCTTCGTGTATATTCTTTACGCGATGATCTTTATCACCAAAGAGGTGGACTCCTTTCCGATCCTCATTGATGCTCTGTGCGTCGCGGTCATTGTGTATTATGAAAATCCGCATATCAAAAGGTTGCTGCAGAAACAAACAAGGCCTGCCCAATGGACCGTTTTATTGGTCGATGATGACAAATCGTTTTTGAAGATGGCGCATTCTCATTTTGTAAAGGAGCGGGTTTATCTTTTGACCGCCGAGACCGGTGAAAAGGGAATCAAATTAGCAAAGCAATGGGCCCCGGATTTGATTTTATTGGACGTGATCATGCCAGGGCTTAAGGGCCGCGAGGTTTGTTTGAAGTTGAAGGAGGATTCTTTAACCAAAGATATTCCCGTGGTTTTTCTTACCTATAAGGACTCCCCCGACGACATTATGGCGGAAATGGAAGTGGGAGCAATGATGCATTTGAGCAAGCCCATCAGCATGACTGATTTGCTCAAAGAGGTGAAAGGTATTCTGGGAGAGCACAAGTGAAATTTTCTGATGGTATGAAACATTTCAAACGCGCCGCTGCCCGCTGGGGTATGTTTGGTTCCGCTTGGCTGGTCCAGCGGTTACCGTTTCGCGTGGTTAAGGTCGTCATGCAATGCATGCTTTTCATTGGCTTGCGTTTGACCATCCGCTTGAAGAGCATTGCCACTGAGACGCTGGACTTGGCCTTTGGCGATGAGAAATCCAAGGACGAAAAAGGATTGATCATCAAACAATGTTTTGCGAATTTTGGCCGCGGGTTGGTTGAGATGATGTATTACTGTTTTCATCCGGAAAAGGTGAAGCAGGTGTTTGCCATCGAAGGGAAAGAACACCTCGATCAGGCGTTGCAACAAGGTAAAGGGGTCATCGCGATCACCGCTCATTTTGGTAATTTTCCGCTGATGCAGTTGGCCATGGCCCAATACGGATATAAGGTTAATGTGGTTATCCGTCGACCCCGAGACGAGAAGATCGCGCAGTTTGCTTACAACATGATGCATAAGTCCGCCGTCATACCGATTTATGCCACACCGCCCCGCGCTTGCGTTCAGCAGATCCTTCAGGCCTTGAGAAAGAATGAGATTGTTTTTATGCTGATCGATCAGAATTTTGGCAGCGAAGGGGGGATTTTTGTTGATTTCTTTGGACGCAAATCCGCCACCGCCACTGGCCCGGTTGTGATCGCCGATCGGACCCAAGCGCCCATCATTCCCATTTTCAATATCAGCGAAGCAGGGGACCAGCACCGGATTTTCATCGAACCGTGTTTTGAATTGGAACGCCGGCCGAATCAGCAAGACATGTTGCAGGTGAATATTTCTCGGTTAACCCAGGTGATTGAACGGTATATTCGTCGCTATCCATCGGAGTGGGGGTGGATGCATCGGCGATGGAAGAGCCAGCCGGTCGAGGAAAGTCTTCAGCAGCGGCCGGAAGCGATCAATCCTATTCAACAAACTTCATGAAACTCAATAATTCATTCTTATTCGTCGTTGGGGGCGCGTTGTTGGTCGGTGGTATCAGTTTGGTTTTGAGCTGGTGGCTAGAGGTTGTTTTGCTTTTTAAAGGTGTCATTGGCATGGCCTTGGCTTTAGCAGGGTTGCTGGCCCTTTATTTGATCCGCGATGAGAGCAAGGGTTGATCCCTTGGAAACGGGTGTTCATTGAAATGAAATTGAAAACGGAGTTAGTCATTTTTGATTTGGATGGCACATTGATAGACGCTTATCAGGCGGTCAGACAAAGCGTTAATTATTCGTTGACTAAGAATGGTTATTCGGCCGTAAGTCATGGGGTTATCAAGCGAAAGGTCGGTTGGGGAGATCGGCAGCTGATTTCTGGATTGGTCGACGGAAAAGACCTTGAGTCGACCTTGAAGGATTATCGGCGGCATCACCAGCGGGCTTTAAAAAAATACGCCAAACTTCTTCCCGGTGCCAAAAGGATTTTACAAAGATTGAAAAGGGAAGGGTTTCAGCTGGCGGTGGCCAGTAACCGGCCGAGTTTGTTCTCGCGGCCGGTGTTACGGCAGTTGAAGATCGCGGAATATTTTGATTGCGTGTTGTGCGCTGATCAGGTCAGGCATCCCAAACCGCATCCGGAACTTTTACGGACGATCTTAAAACTATTGTCTCGTCGACGGCAAGAAGCCGTTTACGTGGGGGACATGATCATTGATGTCCTGGCGGGGCGTCGCGCGGGTATCAAGACCGTAGCGGTCACGACGGGATCTTCTTTCCTTTCCGAATTGAGCGCGGCAAAGCCGGATTTTGTGATCCGACGCATTTCGCAATTGTCCGATGCTTTCAAAACGGGATCATGAATTTTTGTTTAGTATTTGCTTTTAAGAAAGGATGGAGTATAAAGTAGAGAAAATCCAGATTCGTTGAGAAGGAGGATGTTCAAATGAGTAAACGCAAACGTCGAGGGAAACTCAACTGGCGTTCCAAGAAGGCCAATCATGGCAGCAAACCAAATCGGGGATAGGAGAATTGATCCGGCCGTTGTTGTCTGGTAAGCTTTGTACGGTTTCGGCGGGCCTTCATTGGAAGGCCGGCTCGATGGTCGTCGTTTTAATCATTCATTGAGGAGGTGAATTTTTTATGTTTGGTCAGCGTTTTGTCAAATCCGTTACTAAAACTTTTGTTGTTTTTCTTTTTATGGCGTCTTTGACGGGATGTGTTTATTTGGTCGTTGGCAGCGTCGGAGCTTTAGGTGGGTATGTTGTCAGTCCGGATACCGTTGAAGGTAAGATAACGGGGTATGAATTGGGTCAGGTGCGGGAAGCCGCTAGTACCATTGTTTCGATCATGGGTGTGGTCAAGGAACATACTGATAGTAATGGGATCATCATCGCCACTGTTCAGGGTACGAAAGTCACGGTGACTGCAGAATCGGTGGAGACCGGAGTTGTGCGTCTGGCGGTGAAGGCCAGGAAGACCTTTTTTCCGAAGATCAAGCTTGCCCAGGATGTTTATGTTAAGATTGTCAATCATCTTGGTGAATAATCCCCCCTCAATTGGTCATAACAGTTGACAACAGTAAGGTCGATGACTAAAATGGGGAAGTTTTTGTGCCGAGATAGCTCAGTTGGTAGAGCGAAGGACTGAAAATCCTTGCGTCGGCGGTTCAATTCCGTCTCTCGGCACTTTTCTCAGACGGCTGAAATGTCATGGGATGTCATTTATTTAAACTTCACGTTCACATGAACAAATATTGCTGGCGTAGCTCAGTGGCCAGAGCAACGGTTTCGTAAATCGTGGGTCGGAGGTTCAACTCCTCTCGCCAGCTTAATGATTGATTAACGAAGACAATTGTTAGTAAGAAGAAACGACCGACCCAAAGGGGTTTGGGGGAAGCATTCCCCCAAGCTTTTGGGGTATCAGCGAGCGTAAGCGAGCGCCATAGGGGCAAAGCCCCTTGGGGAGCGAAACGAAGTGAGCGACGGGTCGGAGGTTCAACTCCTCTCGCCAGCTTAATGATTGATTAACGAAGACAATTGTTAGTAAGAAGAAACGACCGGTTTCTTTTATCCTTTCCAAATTTTTATTCGCAAATTTCTTCCAAATCACTGAATGCTTCAATAACGACGTGTTATAATATTCCGCGTTAAAACGGCGACATGATCAATTTTATCACTGACTACAAAAACCGCTATTTCATCCGGCTTTGGTGGGCGCAGCTGATTTCGCAGTTTGGAAATCGGTTGAACCAAATGGCCCTGATTGGTTTGATTGCCGAGCAAACGAAGAGTTCGGCGATGGACCTGGCCATCCTGCTGGCCTTCACCATCATTCCGGTTTTTATCGTCAGCCCGATCGCTGGGGTTTACGTCGATCGCTGGAACCATCGGCAAACCTTGTTTGTTTGCGACATTGTGCGAAGTTTCTTGGTTGTTTGTATTTGCCTGACGCGGCTCATGACGGATTCCATGCTGCCGATTTATGTTTTGGTGTTTCTCATTTTCTGTTTCAGCCGCTTCCATGTTCCCGCCAAGATGTCGATCATTCCTGACCTGGTCCCCAAAGAGCATCTTTTAACGGCGAATTCTTTGATCACGACGACGGGAATGATCGCCTTTGTTTTGGGCTGTTCCGCCGGCGGGCTCTTGGTTGACCGCGTCGGAGCGCAAGGTGGATTCATCGGTGACGCCATCACATTTTTCCTTTCTGGATTGCTGATCATGTCGATCAAAAAAGATTTTAACCTGCAGTTGGACCGAAAGAAAATCCTCAGCAAAGGAAAAGAATTCATTCGAATCGAGAAGTCGGTGATCGCCGAAATCAAGGAAGGCTTGCAATACCTTACCAGCAAAAAGGAAATCCGTTTTGTGATCAATATGCTTTTTATTTTATTGGCGGCGGCGGGCGCTATTTACGTCGTGATTATCATCTTTATCCAGCAGGCCTTTCATAGTGTTACTAAGGATTTAGGAGTCCTGGCGGTTTTTCTGGGGATAGGGTTATTTTTAGGCGTCTTGGGGTATGGCCGTGTGGGAAAGCAGGTGGTCTGGTATAAAACAATTTTTTATTGTTTGATTCTCGGCGGTTTAATGATCAATATTTTTGCTTTGGTCGTCGATAGAAATCCTAATTTGATATTAGCTGCTTCTCTGGCCCTCATTTTGGGTTTGGTCGTTGGTCCCATCTTTATTGCCTCCAACACCATTGTTCATTTGGTGAGTAATGAATCGATGCGGGGTAAGGTTTTCACGGCTTTAGAAATTGTGATCCATTTTTCTTTTCTGGTCGCGATGTTGATCAGTTCTTGGCTGATCAATTATGTGCCTCCGGTCAGGATTTTGGTAGCGGTGGGGATTCTTTTTGCCTTGATCGGATTGCTAGGACTGATTCGTTATCGTGATGGTGGTGATTTGGTGATCGAAGAGAAAAAGATTTAAACTCGCGCTAAAGGAAGAGATGAAGAAATCACTTCTTTTTATTCTGCTTCTTGCCTTTTTTTCTCCAGCCAGTGTTTATGCCCAAAGCTGGACTCCGGTAAAAACCTATTATTTCAAAAGTGGAGATCCCAATCTGCCTCAAAACTTTACGTTTATTCGTCGGGCAAGCTTTAGATCCAATGATATGAGAATCGACAGAGCAGATGGTGAAGTTTATTTTACAGTTGAGTTTCCTGTAAATGTTAATGAAATTCAATTGCAATACTCTGGAAGTCAAATGGACCGATTGCGTTTTTTTATCGGAAGCACGGAAATAGCTGTCTCGGGGACCAATTCTGTTACTTTAAGTCGAGTATTGACCAATGCGGAGTCCGTCATTGGTCAGGTGCCGATCACCATTAAGAATAAGTTTTCTGGAACCAATGATGATATTCATGCAGGATTAGTGGCGTCACTGACCACCTCGGTGAGAGGAACAAAAACGAATTCTTTTGGAACCGTGGACAATATTACATTTAATTCTTCTTCCGGTAATAATTATATTCGCGAACAATTGGACTGTAGAGCAAATGTCGTTGCCGACGGTCTTATTGTGTGGAGGATTTCATCGGGAAATTATGTTTCTTCAGGAGAAATCAACGCGACTATAGATACGAATGTTCTTTTGGGGTCCCTGGCTACGGATAAGAATATTACGACGGGGGCGGTATGGTCATGCAAAGTTTATGATTCATCAGGGAATCAAACAGTCACTACGACGATTCAGAACTCTCCTCCGCAATTGACAGAAGTGAATGCGTTTTTTTCTGAGATGAGCACAACAACTAGAACTCTTTCCTGTTCGGCTAAAGCAGATGATAAGGATTCAACCTATGACCAAGTGCGTTTCCGTTTTTATATCTATCAGAATGGAAGTTTGATACATTCTTTTACTTCGGCTTTAATCAATAATTGGGCAGCAAGAGATCCGGGGACAACCATGTCTTATGTCATTCAAGAATCTGCTTTAAATCAGGATGATTTTTTGGTTTGTGTTGCGACGGCAACGGATCAGAATGGCTTGGTATCAACCGAAATGTTAGATTCATTATATGTTTTAAAAGGAGGGGCGGGATATTGCTCGGCTTATCGTTCCGATATTCCGGATCCAACTGGGTACAGGGCGATCGACTGTATTGATTTTGTGGAAGATACGACCAGCCACAATTTTAGATTGTACAATTATGGTACAGGTCCGTGTGCCGCTGGTTACAAACAATGTAATCTAAGTACATTAGCCTACTACTACGATGATCATGCCGCAGCCCCCTTACCGAGTATTACTGGTATGACAGCCGATATGTATTGGTGGGAGCCAAGTGATCAATCCTGGGGATGTAGGGCGGGTAATGGGCATCGGGGTTTGGTCACTTTTTCGATCGATGTGCCTCCTGGAGTTGATACCATTAAATACATCGCGATCAATAATTCTGGGTCCACATGGCAATTAACAGATTTTGATGGAGTAACATCCACTTTTTATTTGAACAATAGCGGGAATGTTGAAGGAACGGTTTCTGGATTATCATCCCAAACGGCCGATGGGAAACTCTTTGTGATTGTCACTCCCAATTGTTACACTCCATCAACTGATACTTGTTATATGAACCCGGCGGGTATGAAATTTTATGTGCAAAAAACGGCCGAGTGTGGCAATGGGATTATCGAATTGGGAGAGGAATGTGATGATGGCAATACAGCCGGGTTGGATGGGTGTACTCCCACATTGTGTGAGCTTGAAGCGGGGTATTCCTGCCCAACCCCGGGTCAACCCTGTGTCCCCCTCACTTCTGATTGCGGGCTACGAGGGTATGATGGGAGTCAAGTTGTCAAATTTGCTTGTGAGACGAGTAGTCCCCCCACCTCGCCTCTCAAGATCAAGACTCAGAATTCAGGAGAAAGAGGAATTGTTTTGATTGATACTACGAGTCCTTTAGCATCTAAGTTTCGCATTCGTACCGCGGGAGGGACAAAAGCTTTATCTTTAGATTTTATTTGTGGTGTTAGTTCGATTACTGACAGCAGCGGAAATTCTTATGCAACGGTTCAAATCGGTAACCAATGCTGGATGAAAGATAATATGAAAGTAGGCAGTATGCTCGCAACTGCAGCGACGACACCACTGAATAATGGGTTTGTTGAATAGTGGTGCCATGGAACTATTAACGGAAGT
>JAHFFS010000050.1 GCA_023247815.1 Candidatus Omnitrophota bacterium | reverse complement strand
TCCAGTGGCCATCAAAACGGTCATGGTCTCGCCGATGGCGCGGCCCATCCCTAACATCGATGCCGCAAGGATCCCAGAACTCGCCGCAGGAATTTTGACACGGACCAACGTCTGCCAAGGGTTGCCTCCCAAAGCCAGCGATGCCTCGGTATAAGATTTGGGAACACTGCCCAAAGCGTCTTCCGACAAACTGACAATGGTTGGAAGCGACATCACCGCTAACAGCACCGAACCGTTTAACGCGTTCAACCCACTATAATTCCCTGTTACTTTGGCGATCAGGGGCCCCACTAAAACAATCCCAAGAAATCCAACGACGACCGATGGAATGCCGGCCAAAATTTCAACAACAGGTTTAGCGATCTCGCGCACCCGCGGACTGGCGACGTCGGAAAGGTAGGCCGCGGTCCCGATCCCTAAAGGAACCGCGATAATCAAAGATCCGATGGTGACCATAAGTGTACTGACAACCTGCGAAAGGATACCGTAAGAAGATTCCAGATAAGCAGAAGGATTCCAGTTGGTGCCAAAAATAAATTCTGCAAGCTTGACATCCTTAAATGTCGGCAGGGCATTAAAAAGCAGAAGAAGAAAAATCCCCAACAAGGCAATAACGACCAATAAGCCGTTAAGGAAGAAAAAAGATTTGATGATATTCTCTTTTTGATGATGCATACGGAGAATCTGACTTTAACTCAAATTGTTCCGAGTTACAAGTCCCAAGTTGCAAGTTAAAACATCTAGCTTGACACTTGGGACTTGTGGCTTGAGACTGACGACTCTATAACCCTAAGCGCTTATTGAACTCGACATATTCACCGGGAATGCGAAAAAATCCTTCCTCTTCCGCGATTTTCTGGCCCTCTTCGCTGAGCTCAAAGTTAATGAAATCCTTGATTCTTTCCGACGGAGTACCATTGATATATTGATTGAGCGGACGGGCGATCGGGTATTTTCCACTTAACACATCCGCTGTGTTCAAAGGACTCGAGTACTCACCACCAGGACGACCGGCGACTTTAACAACCGTGATTCCGGTGACGTCCTTCCCATACCCCACCCCAACATAACCGATTCCTGACGCGTCTTGCTTAACGCTCTCGATAATCTGGGCGTTGCCGTTCATATGATTCATGTGTTGTGAATATTCGCCCGCGAGAACCACATCACGAAAAAACACATAGGTCCCAGAGTTAGACTGGCGACCGTATAAATTGATCGACATGTCTTGACCACCAACATCCTTCCAATTGGTGATCTCCCCTCGGAAAATCTTACCAATCTGATCGACCGTTAATTTATCGACCGGATTGCTGGCATTGATGACAACCGTCAATCCATCCATGGCAATCACCGCTCGCTGTGGGTTAACATTAACGCTCATCGCCTGTTCAATTTCTTTGGGTTCCATGTTGCGTGAAGAATTGGCGATATCGCATTTACCGTTGATCAAAGCAGCCACACCGGTCCCGGATCCACCGCCGGTCACCGCGATATACTTCCCAGGATTTTTTTCCATATACACTTCTGCTAATCGCTGGACAAGATTGATGAGGGTATCTGATCCCTTGATCTGCATCATGTCCTTCGCATAACTGACTTGACTCAGCGCTAGAAAAATGGCAAGTCCCAAACTTAACTTTTTTAACTTCCCGTTCATCTTATAGCTCCTCTCTTATATTTGGTCCGTTCCATTTCCTGATTAAAACTTGAAAACCGTATCCAACTGTATAAGTCGCTCAGGGTCTTTCGTTCCCGTGAGCCTCGCGGTCTGATAATAATCAATTCCTAAGGTCACGTTTTTATTCAGGCCATATTCCAACAACAATTCATGGCCCCTGATATTGGTATCGCCGCCTTTACGGTCGGAATCCGGAAGAACATCGAGCCAGGCGTCCTTCTCAAGACGGGTGAACATATAGGAGGCCTGCCATTGGCCTTTTTCCTTGAGCTTCGCGTTGCCGAACCTCATCCCTGTTGTCCAGCCGTTGGTGTTATCATTGGCATCAGTATTGTGGATAAAGTCCATGAAAACCGCAATCCTTTCATCAACATTTAAAGATAGGCCACCGAATAATTTAGCAGCCCCAAGTTCCGTCGAGAAACCCGCGGCATTATAATCATACGTTAATCCGCCGCTGCAACCACCGTCGTTATTTGTTTTCGTAATACCGGTATTGGTCCCGCGGCACCAATCCAGAGCCCGGCCCTGCGCACCGTGAAAATTATAGTAATTGCCGGCGAACTTAGCGTCGACTTTTTCATTACCCCACTTAACGCCGGATTGTAGAAAGGTTAAAAAGGGTGCCGGCCGGTCACTATTGGCATTTTCATCCATGACCCAAACACCGGTATTCGCGAATCCATCGATATCACCGGTAATATTTCTTTCATAATTGATCGACCCACCCGCTGGACGGATATCCGTGTCCCACAGCATGTCCGTTGGTGCCCAGATATAATTCTTCGCGTCAAATTTTCCCAACGCGATTTTTGCTTCTTTGACTGGCGTCCATTCCGCGTAGGTATAATCCAAACGGAGGTCCCCATGAGCAAAGGAATCCTCAAATGTTTGGTTCGTAGAACGCGGATCCGGCCCACCACTGGCAAAACCAGCCGCCGCCTTGACATTCTCAACAACTTTCGTCTCAATCCCTAGACGATAACGGAGACGTCCCCGCTCCCTCGCGTCGGTATTGCTGCTTTTTCGTTCATATTGATAACGAACACGCAAGTCACCTTTGAGTTTCATGTTCTGTACCCAAGCCGGTAAAGTCGCGGATTTTCCTTCCGCGATTTCTTTAGCGACATGCTGCGCGGATTCATCGACGATGATCTGCGCCTCCATGGGAGTAAGGAGCCCCTTCTCCACCAGCTTATTGACCAGGACATCAACTTCACCAGCCGCCGCTGCTGACGGAAAGCCATAGCAAATCAATCCGAGCAGTCCGAGAAAAACAAAACTACGTAAACTTCGCATGTTCATTCTTTTCTTTTATTCCGTTTTTGTCTTTTCATGTCGAATTTATTCTATCGATCAAATATGAAGGGCTTATGTTGGGAATGTGAAGATTGTGTGAAACTGTTGATGGGGGAGGGGCATAGGGACAGTCCCCAAAAGGGGACAGCCCCTATGCCCCAAAGACAACAACGTCAATAACCCCTTGTTATGAAATGACTTGCGGCAGGGTAAAACTAAACGTGGAGCCTTTATCCTGTTCGCTGCGAAGCGAAACCGTTCCTTTGTGCGCCAAAACAATGTGTTTAACGATGGACAAACCTAATCCGGTCCCTCCCAAATCACGGGAACGGGCTTTATCAACCCGATAAAAGCGTTCAAAAATCCGAGGCTGGTCTTCTTCAGGAATGCCAATACCAGTATCAACCACATCCACAACGATTGAATTTTCGATCCTGCGAGCACTCACCTTAACTGACCCGCCTTCTCTATTATACTTGACCGCGTTCTCAACCAAATTCATCAGCACTTGCATAATACTCGACTCATCCATACACACCTTCAGCTGCGGAGGAATTTCCTTCTTCAACTGCACCTTTTTCTCCCGCGCTTGAAACGCCAATCCTGCAAAGGCAGCGTCAACGAGCGGTTCCAGCAAGACCTCCTTGAATTCCAAACCCAACTTACCGGCCTCAATGCGTGATAAACTCAATAAATCATCGACGAGCTTGGCCAGACGTTCCGAGTCCGCGTAAATGATTTTCAAAAATTCTTTCGCGTGGGCTTGATCCTCGAGCGCTCCTTCCAAAAGTGTTTCCGTATAACCTTTGATGCTCGCGAGCGGAGTTCGCAATTCATGAGAGACGTTGGTGACAAATTCCTTTCTGACGCGCTCTAATCTTCTTAGATCCGTGATGTCATGAAAAACCAAGACCTGCCCTTCGTTGCTCCCCGCTCGATTCACCGGTGCCGCGTGAACCAGCATGATTTTCTCGTCGGGCAACAATAAGGTGATTTCCCTTGATAAAACACCTTGCTCCAATTTTTGGGCTTGGGTGATCAAGTCTTGGACTTCGATATTGCGAATCACCGCCAAAGGCCGTTTTCCGATAGGGTCTTCCTGGATTTGCAGGACGTCGCGCAGGGATTGGTTCATCAAAAGAATCCCCCCGTGACCGTCCACAACCAAGAGCCCCTCAAACATGCTCAAGAGCACGGCCTCCAGACGAGACCGTCCAACCGAATCTTCTTCAATCCGATCGCGGACTTGATCAGCGATGTGGTTAAACGCCGCGGCCAAATCACCAACCTCGTCGTTGGAACGGTTAAAAAATTGCCGCGAAAAATTTCCGGCGGCCATCCGATTGGCCGCCTCAACCATGTGGGTCATCCGCTTGGTAAAATAAAGTGCCACCCCATAGTCCATGAACATAAAAGCAGCAAATGCCGTAAACAAGACAACCAAAATTCGTTCGTCCAACGTTTGAAACGCGGATTGAATTTCCGCAAATGATTTATCAACAAAGGAAGGGCTCTGGGTGTGAAAATACTGAGTGAGAGAAATATGGATTCCAAGAAGAACAATGGTAAAAATCAACCCATACACCATACCCACTCTATGAAACAACTTGTTCTTCACGCTCACTCCTCGTCGCTGATACGGTAACCAATGCCGCGGATGGTCTCAATCATTTGACCGGCTTTGCCCAACTTTTGGCGCAGGAATTTGATATGCGTATCAACGGTGCGAGTGGTCACATCCGCCGTGATCCCCCAGACCTTGTCCAAAAGAAAGTCCCGTGATTGAACGCGACCTTTCCCCTGAATTAGCGTCACCAGCAGTTTGAACTCCATCGGCGTTAAGCTGATGTTTTTTTCATTGACGCTCAGCTGATGACGCGGGATATCGATCTTGATGTTATCAACACTCAAAATATCTTTAACTGTGTCTTCCGCTTTCCCTCTTTTCAACAACGCCTTGACCCGCAAGGCCAATTCACGAGGGCTGAAAGGTTTGACAATGTAATCATCAGCGCCCAGTTCAAAACCGACGACGCGGTCGACTTCCTCTCCCCGCGCCGTCAGCATGATGATGGGGGTATGAATAGAATTTTTATCCTGCCGGACCTGCTTACAAAGTTCAAAGCCATCCATTTTTGGCAGCATGATATCCATGATGATCACATCAACCGGATTGCTGTCCAAATGGTTGAGGGCATCCTCGCCGGTGATGGTGACAACGCAGTGATACCCTGCCTTTTCCAAGTTGTACTTAACCAGCTTGGAAATGTGTTTATCGTCCTCAACGATAAGAATTTTTTCGTTTGCCATAATTGCCTGAGGTCTCCAGTCGCAGTTCGTTTTCAATTTAAGACTTGTTACTTGGGACTGGGGACATGAGACTTGCGACTAAATTTTTACTCGCTGACCTGATTTCTTCCCTGCTGTTTGGCCCGGTACAACGCCCGGTCGGCGCGCAAGGTCAATTCAAAACGGTTGATCGGACTTTTAAACTCCGCCACACCAGCACTGATCGTCACTGGCTGTTTGAACTCTTTCAATTCAACCATGCGCCGCAATTTCTCAGCGACAATCTTCGCTTCATGAACATTGGCTCCCGGTAACAACACGACAAATTCATCTCCTCCATAACGGCAAACTTTATCAATTCCTCGCAGATTCGTTGTTAAAATTCCGGCAAAGTCTCTTAAGAGCTGGTCCCCTTCCAAATGCCCGAACGTATCGTTGTAAGATTTGAAATGATCGATATCGATCATCAAAATGCTCAAATTCCCGGGAAGCCGGGTCAAACGTTTGATCTCATCATCCAAGGCCTGCACAAAAAAACGATAATTGCTCAAATTGGTCAGCGGGTCTTTGGTCGCTAAAAACTCAAGCTCTTGATTCAGCTGCGCGTTCTCGACGGCAACGGCTGCCTGACGGGCAATCACCGTGAGCACTTTCAGATCGAGCGGTGTAAAAGATTCCTGCTGATGATTGGCTTTATCCGTGACATTGATCACCCCCATAACACGATCTTTCGATTTCATCGCAGCACTCATAAAAGAATTCGTACGATAGGCCGGACGGTTCTGACGATGAAAATCGGGTTCCTGTTCAATGTTCTTAACCAAAAAACTCTTTCCTTCACGGGCCACCTTGCCGCATATCCCTTCCCCCAATTTGACCCGGGTGTCAAGAATCACATTTTCCGCGATCCCCTGGGCCGCCTTAATGCACAATTCATTATTGGCCTCGTCCAAAAGCATGAGCGAGCACTTCTCGACGTTAAGGATCGCCCCGACCTTCGCGACAATATAGTCAACCAACTTGTCGACCCGATGGATCGTATTCACCGACTCATCAAAATTCAAGAGTTCCTCCAGCTTCTTTTTCTCCAACAGCAACTGATTCGCCAGTCTTTTCTTCTCAGTCACGTCTTGCACGATCCCCTCAACACCAATGATCATTCCTTGATCGTCAATGATAAAATGGCTGGTCACTGACACATCGGCAACGGAACCGTCTTTACGGACATTTCGCACCTCATAATCTTTAACGTGGCCGGTTTGTTCCATCGCTTTTAAAAAAACATTTCTTTCTTCAGGATCAACGTACAATTGCTGGGCGAGATTCAAGCCGACCACCTCTTCTTTACTGCTGAATCCTAAAATGTGGGCAAAGGCCTCATTGACAAAGAGCAAATTCCCTTCTGTATCCGCGATGTAAATGCCGACCTTGACCTCTTCAACCAGGTTACGATACATCGCTAACGCGTCTTCATTGAGCAAATTGATTTTTTTATCTCGCGCGAAATTGGCTGACATTGTCCCCCCCCTTCCTCTGACCCTCTCTGACCTGCGGGGTCAGAATCATCGAATTCACTCTGCTAACACGTCTTTGATCATTTTCAAAAGATCATATTGGGTAATGATCCCTTCAATCTTTTTTTCTTTAGAAACAATCGGAATGCAGCCGTATTTATGGTCAACCATGGGAGCGATCGCTTTGGCTAGGGTGTCGTCGGGGTGAAGAAAAAATGGGTCCTTTCGCATGACAGCATAAATCTCAATCGCGTTGAGCACTTCTGGATCATAATAAAGTGAGCCGTCCTCGAGATGACGCGGCGACTGGATTTGATACAGATCGCGCTCGGTGATCAAACCCACAAGCAGGGACTCCTGATTGACAACCGGCAGATGGCGGATCCGCTTGTTCTGAAAGAGCTCGACGACCCGGCTGAAATGGTCATTGATCTTGACCACAATGGGTGGTGTTGACATGATTTCTCTTAACAAAACTTTCTGAAAAAGTTTTCGAATATAAAAATCTTCTGAACGCGAAAATCCCATGGCTTGTTCCTCCTTTCATCAATATTATATACCCAAATATCAGACAAATGATGACATTTTCCTTTGTCGGCAGCTTGAAATGATTCCGGGAAAAGGGACGCAACCGCAGCTGGAAATATTCCACGCGCACCCGTTGCGCTATTTCATTTCCAAAACAACCGGGCAGTGGTCCGAGCCCATGACGTCTTTGAGGATAAGACCTTTTTTCATTTGAGACCGCAACGGGGAAGAGATGCAGAAGTAATCAATCCGCCAGCCGATGTTCCTCGCCCGGCAATTGCCCATCGGACTCCACCAGGTGTAATGACCACCCTCCTGCTGGAATTCCCGAAAGGTGTCAATGAAACCGGCCTTCACAATATTGTCAAACCCTTCACGTTCTTGCGGCGTAAAACCATGGTTGTTGACATTGGCCTTCGGATGGGAGAGATCGATTTCTTTGTGGGCGACGTTCAAGTCACCGCAAAAAATCAAAGGTTTTTTCTTTTCCAGTGTCTTGAGATATTTTAAGAAATCAACGTCCCATTCCTTGTGCCGATAAGGCAGACGTTCCAATTCACGTTTTGAATTTGGGACATAGACGTTGACCAAATAAAAATCTTTGAACTCGCAGGTGATGACGCGTCCTTCTTGATCGTGCTTTTCGATGCCAAGACCGTTTGATACTTTGAGCGGCTCCACCTTGCTAAAGACCACCGTTCCAGAATAACCAGGTTTATTGGCGTGGTTCCAAAATTGATGATACCCCGGAAGCGTTACCGGTATCGCCTCCTTTGGCGATCTGGTCTCTTGCAGACACAAGATATCCGGTTCAACTGCCTTAACAAAATCAACAAAACCCTTCTTCAGCGCTGACCGCAACCCATTAACATTCCAGGAAATGATTTTCATATTGAATTCTTTTCAGTCACAAGTTGCAAGTCCCAAGTTTCTTGTCACATGAGACCTGAGACTTGAGACTTTATATGGCTTCGTTATAAAGTTCCAAGGTCTCTTGCATGCGTCTTAGATGCCGCGCTCTGATAGTATTGCCTCGCAGCTCCCAAGGTCGGATCGGCTTCCATTTGCCCGGCACTAAAACCTGGGAATCAATGAATCGCTCCACGGCCTGCTGGAATTCATCTCGGTGCTTCGAACTGTCAGGAATATTGGATTCCTTGCATATCCAAGTAAAACCGTCTCCGGTCCCCCGGTGTTCATAATTGATGACCGCCGCCCGCTTCGCGACTTCCTTAAGCATCTGCCAAGGTCTCGTACCAGCGGCAACAATCAACTGCTGATACAATTTCTGAAACTGCAACGCCCGTTGCTCTCGATACGGCGTTA
>JAHFFS010000049.1 GCA_023247815.1 Candidatus Omnitrophota bacterium | reverse complement strand
TGAAACCGCCGGCGTTGATTATGGTCGGTGAAACGGTTAGGTTCTATCGGGGCAGACAACAGAAAAAAAATCACATTTTGTATTTGGGAACAAATCCGCAAAAATATCAGGCCTTAGGCCGGTTGGCGCATCATCCGATGATTGAACTGATTGAAAATCCATTGACCCCACAACAGACTGATCAGTTAAGAGAGGATTTGCAAAAATGCGATTTGGTCCTTTTGACCAGCCGTTTTGCCGTGCGGTTTTTTATGAGTCTGTTAAAAAAACACAATTTTACTGATCTACTGTCAGGGAAGAAGATGGCGGTGATTGGGCGAGACACCGAGCAGGCTTTGGAGCAGTTTGGTTATGAGGCCAAGGTTGTTGCTGACGAAGAATCCAGTGAAGGTTTTTTGCGGGAGTTGCAAGAAAATTTTGATTTGAGGGGAAGTCGAATCTTGTTTCCGCGATCGGCCTTGCCGAACCCCTTTTTGATAAAGGAACTGCAATCGCGCGGAAGCGAGGTTTATGAATATCCCGTCTACCAAAACAAAAAGCCAGAGAGAAAAGAGTTGCCAAAAGGCAAATTTGACCAAATCATTTTTACTAGCCCGTCGACGGTCGTGAATTATCTGAGGGACCATGGTCCGATCCCGAAAGATTGGGAGATTGTTTGTAAAGGTCCGCTGACCCAGAAATGTTTGCGGGATGCGGGTTATCAGAGTCGGATGTTGGCCTCAAGTCCCAAGTCCCAAGTCTCAAGATAGAGTTTTAAGGCAGGTGTCTTCGGAGACTTGCAACGCGCAACTTGTCACTGTAAATACTATGAGAAATAAAATTTCAAAACAACTTTTTGAGGAGGCCAAAACGGTCTTGGTCGGTGGGGTCAATAGCCCGGTCCGATCCTTCAACGGTGTTGGGGCCGACCCCTTGGTCATGAAGTATGGGAAAGGATCGCAACTTTTTGACTATGATGGCAACGCTTATACCGATTATTGCCTTTCCTGGGGCTCTTTGATCTTTGGTCACGCCCATCGCAATGTCGTGCTGGCCGCTAAAAATACTGTCCAAAAAGGCAGCAGCTTTGGGACGACCACTCGGCAGGAAATTGATATTGCCAAGTTCATTGTTCAGAGCGTGCCATCGATCGAACAGATCCGTTTTGTCAATTCCGGCACCGAAGCCACGATGAGTGCTCTTCGTTTGGCCCGGGGATTTACCAAACGGTCTTTGGTGATCAAGTTCGACGGTTGTTATCATGGTCATGTCGATGATCTTCTGACCACTGCCGGCTCTGGAGTGGCGGCGTTAAAGGAATCGTCGAGTCTAGGGATCCCGCAAGGGCATATCGATAACACCATTAGCCTGCCGTATAATGATTCAGTGTTGGCGGCAGCAACGATTGAAAAATATAAAAATCAGATTGCCGCGGTGATTTTAGAGCCGGTTGCCGGCAACATGGGGGTGATCCCAGCGGATCCGGGGTTTTTAAAAATTTTGCGGGAACTGACAAGCAAACATCAAATTGTTCTTATCTTCGATGAGATCATGACCGGGTTCCGTGCCGGGTTGGGCTGTGCCCAAAAGGAATATGACATCATCCCTGATTTGACCTGTTTGGGAAAGATCATCGGTGGTGGATTTCCGGTCGGTGCTTATGGTGGACGCAAAGACATCATGCAATGCCTTGCTCCATTGGGAGGGGTTTATCAGGCCGGGACATTTTCCGGAAATCCGGTGGTGATGCGTTCCGGGTTAGCGACATTGCAATTGATGAATAAAGATGTTTACCGCACTCTCAACGAACGATGTCGCCAATTTGTCGAAAGACTCAATCAACATTTTAAAGAGAAACGCCTTTCTGTTCACATGTCGTTTTATCATTCGATGATGAGTATTCGTTTTTCCGATCGTCCGGTCAAGAATTATACCGACGCTAAGAAGGCCGCTGGAGGGGACCGTTATCGAAAATTATTTTGGCATTTGATTGATCAAGGGATTTACTGGCCGCCGGCAGATCTGGAGGCATTTTTTGTGTCTGCCATGCATACCAAGAAAGATTTGCTCCGCTTGGAAGAGGCGTTAAAAGGATTTGCATGGTAGTTGTTGGGATTCTCCTGAGGAAGTTATCCCTTTGCTGACTTGTGTTAAAAAACTATACAAGGACAAAAAAATTAGTAGAATAATCAATATTGCTTCAACAATGAGAAAATTTAAGGCGTCATCCCCTTATGAAACATGAAAACAGCATTTCACAGCGTCCCTGGGGACATTTCAAAATGCTTTATCAAGAGCCTGGGTTTTGGGTCAAACGCGTCGAGGTTTTGCCGCAAAGCCGGCTGAGTCTGCAGAAGCATTGCGGCCGCAGTGAAAAATGGATCATTATTCAAGGTTCGGGTTTGGCGATTGTTGATAAGAAGGATATCCCAGTGCGGATCGGTATGGTGGTGGATATCCCGTTGGGAGCTGTTCATCGGATCGGCAACAATGGCCAAGAAAAGTTGATTTTCATTGAAGTCGCCTGAGGTGACAATTTGAGCGAAGACGATATTGAGCGGCTGCAGGACGATTACAACCGTTCCTCAAAGACGATTTAGTCTCCCCCCATTTTATTCAAAATCCCCCTATTCCGTTAGACATTTCCATTTGAATTGATATAATAAATAATTCTCATCGATGATTGATGAAAATCTATGATTAAAATTTGTTTTATGAAAAATGATCGCTATCTTTAACAGCGAGAGCGTCAAGAAGGAGTCTTAATTCATGAGTCAGTTTTTAGTGACCGGAGGAGCGGGATTTATCGGATCAAACATTGTTGAGTTCCTTTTAAAAAAAGGGTGCGGCGTTCGCGTTCTCGACAATTTCTCGTCGGGTAAGGAAGCTAACTTGGTCTTTACCAAAACCTATTCAACAAAAAAGTTTGAACTCATTCGGGGAGATATCCGTGATCAGAAAATCTGCGATAAGGCATGTCAAGGAATGGATTATGTTTTGCACCAGGCCGCTTTGCGGTCGGTCCCTAAGTCGTTGACTGAGCCGATCAGTTTCAATGATGTCAATATCAACGGCCTTGTTTGTATGCTGCAAGCGTCGCTGAAGCATAAAGTGAAGCGTTTTGTCTTTGCCTCATCCAGTTCTGTTTATGGAGAAGCCAAAAAATTTCCGCAGACCGAGGATCTGGTCCCGCAATTGATTTCGCCTTATGCCCTCACTAAACTGGCTGGCGAACATTACTGCCGAATATTTTCGGATTTTCATGGGCTCTCAACGGTGTGCTTGCGTTATTTTAATGTTTTTGGCACTCGCCAGCCCTGGGATGATGAATACGCGGTGGTGATCCCCAAATTTATCCATTGTCTTTTAAACGATGAAGCCCCACCGATTTTTGGTACAGGGAGACAATCACGAGATTTTACTTATATCGATAACATCGTTTCCGCGAATCATTTGGCGGCGATAGCACCCGGCGTCAAACACGCGGTTCTTAACGTTGGTGTTGGAGAAAATCATTCGGTCTTAGCGCTGGTGGGTGTGCTGAATGAAATTTTCGGTAAAATGGCGAAACCGAAATTGCTGGCCAAAAGACCGGGAGATGTTTTCAAGACGCACGCGGACATCTCGCGAACGAAACGAATCATCAAATACAAACCCCTTGTCAATTTTAACGAAGGTCTGAAGCGAACCGTCAAGTATTTGCGGAATCATAGTGGAAAATCCTCGTCGTAAGATATGGCTTTGCCTGACACCTTGCTATTTGCTTGTCTTGACGATTTTGTCGCTTTTGCCGGCGAGCGAAATGCAGGAGGTCTTTTCGCTGACCGAGCTGTTGGCCAATTTGGCCCATATCCCTGCCTATGGTATTTTAGCGTTTTTATTGATTAAAATGTTGCCCCAATTTGTTTCCAACGGAATTCACCCTTTAGCTTTTTTGATGTCGGTGCTTTACGGCGGAGTTATGGAAATATTGCAGGGCTTCACCGGTCGTGAGCCTTCCTGGATGGATATGGGATCAAATGCCATTGGAGCGCTGATCGTTGTTTTGCTGATTCAAGGGCAAGAGCGAAAAATGAGCGTGAGCAAAATTTTTTAATCAATTGATGCTAAAAACAATAAAACATTCAGCTTTGTCCTTGCTCAATTTGAGTGTTGGGATGATCAGAAGCCATCCGATCATTCTTTTGCCGTTTAGCACGGTGGCTTTTTTGCACCTTTTTATCATTGAGATCTTTTATTTTTCTCCTCGCTATCCTTTGAAGGTTTTTTTTGACCCATTGATTCGTAAGCTTTGGGGGGAAAGTTATCTGCATTATCCAGCGAATTTTTTGATTTTGCCCCAGTTATTTTATTCTTGCCAGATTGTCCTTTTCATTTTTGTTACGGGACTTTTTATTGGCTGGGCGGTTAAGATCATCGAGGCCGTCGAGCAAAAGCGCAAGTTGCAGTTGGGTCGTTTGTTGATGGGTTTGCTGCCGAGTTATATTCACATTCTCGTCGCTTCGGTGCTTTCATTTTTGGTGTTCCGGGCTTTGATCAAAAGTTATGAATTGTTGCTTTTGAAACTCAACACGTTTGGCAGTGGAAGCCAGACATTAAGCGTTGTTTATAAGATCATGCTGGAGGCTGGTCCGTATGTAAGCGTCTTGTTCGGGGCGATCGTGATTATTTTATTTGCCTTTGTGATTCCCTTGATCGCTTTGGAAAAGAAAAAGATCCATCAGGCGCTGCTCGGTCATTTTCGTTTGCTTTTTTCTTCCTGGGGGTTGATTTCGCGTACGGTTTTGATTCCAACGTTCATTTATCTGCCGGTTGTTTTACTCAGGGAAAATTCGTTGGCAATTGGGGCGGGCAGCCTGCCGGAGTTCCGGGTTGTTTTGTTGGCTTTTGGGGTGGTGATTGTTCTCATGATCGACGCGGTTGTTTACACGGCGGTCACGAATTTCATTCTGGGAGAGAAAAAGGAATGAAGAAGATTTGGGCTGTTTACGCGGGGATTTTAATCAGTGTCTTTGTTGTCTTCAGTCTTTGTGATTTGAAGAGCGATTACCTTGCTGAGCGTCAGGTTTGGCGCATTGATCAAAAATTGCAAAAATACGCACGTGAACCGCAAGTCATCCCCAGATTCAGTTACGATCAGTTGATTTCTTCCTACCGTCGAGTTATCAAGCAGTTTCCGGAATCTTATCTGTGCTCGAAGGTCCATACTCAGATTGCTGGGATCCATTTTTTAAAAAAAGACTATGAGGCCGCACGCGCGGAATACAACGTTATCCTTGAAAAATATCCGCAGAACACCGAACTCTTGACGAGGACCCAATTCAACATCGCTAAGACTTACGAGGCCGCTGGACAGTGGTCGCAGGCACTGCGGGTTTATGACTCTTTGAAGAAAGACCATGAGCAGACAATCGTTGGGATGAGTGTTCCTTTATACCTGGTCGATCATTATCAGCGCCAGGGAGAAGGGCAATTGTTTCTTCAGGCGGCCCAGGAAGCCGTTGAACAATACCAAAGTCTCATCGCCCGTTTTCCTGATTCGGCCGTCGAGTTTAACGCAGCGCAGTTTTTATCAGATGTTTACGTTTTGCAAAAACGTTGGACAGAGGGCGTTGAAGCGCGAGGGAAAATTTTGCTGAAATTCATCAAGACCACTTTGTTGAATCAGCAGTCCGCAGTGGTGATTATCCAAAGGATCAATAACATTTGTCTTGAGGAAAGTCAGGATTTTGGGCCCGCCATCAAAATCTATCGCCAGTTCATCGAACAAAACCCACAGCATCCGTTGGCGGGTTCTTTGAAGCAGGTTGTTTTTGATATGGAACGTTTGCAGGAAAAACAAGGATCACAATAATTTTATGCCATTGGAGAATTTTTTAAAAATCGCGCAATTCAGGATCAACAAACCGCAATGGACCGCTATCCTTTGCCGTTTTGTTCAGGCCTTGCGGATGAACATGGTTCTGGTGAATCCCCAAGGGCGGGTGATCATATCGCCTCGACAAGGGGAGCGGGCGCATTTTGATTTTGGTTTTGACCTTTTGATGAATCCGGTTTTTGGCGTGAATTTTCATCGCGGGACGCATGATTTTTTGTCTAAGTTTGAATACGACCATCGATTCTGGAGTTATACCAATCTTTTTGGGTTTTCGATTTACGCGTTACCTGTGCATTTTGAAAGCCCTCACCCCAGCGCGTATTTGATTCTTGGTCCGGTGCTTTGTGATCGACGGTTGGATGAAGACGCGCTAATGCAGATGGCCAGGGAATGGGAGATGGATTACGAACATGCCCGCGAAATGGTTTTCAATATCCCTGCGATGCCGCAGATGGTCATGAATGGGGTTTTGGATTTGGCTTTGGAAATCCTTAAAGATATGGCGGAGATTCAAGAGGAACAATCCGAATTCCGCGGCCCAGAGTATCGTGAGGCTGTTGTGTCGAGGGACATCACGCAACTCACTCAGCAGCTTTTGCAGACCATTCATGTCGATGAAATGTTGGTCACTTTTTTAGACGTTGCCTTGCGTCTCTGTGACGTGGAAGCAGGGTCGATCATGACGTTGGATGAGGACAAGAAAACATTGGTGCTTAAGGGATCGCGCGGCATTGAAGAAGAAAAAATCCGTGATCTGCGGATTACGGTTGGACAGGGGGTCGCGGGGATCGCGGTCCGGGAAAATCGGCCCTTTATGATCGACGGCACCGAAGGTGATTATCGGATTCAATACTTGCTCAAACGAGACAATATCAAACATTCCATCATTTTGCCGTTGGCGGCAAAGGACCAGGTCTTTGGAGTTATGAATCTGCATACTGAGAAGGATAATAGCCATTTGAACGAGCATATCCATGATCTGCAATATTTGTCTCAGCTCATCTCAATCGGAGTTTCTTAAACGGCACGCGCTATGAAGAGAATCGCGATTATTATAGGGATGTTTTCATTGATGTTGATCGATCCGCTTTTGGTAAATGCCGCAGAGTTTAGTGATTTGGGTCTTCAATCATTGAAGACTTACGAAGAAGTTCAGGTCAAAGAGGTTCGATCGGCGGACACGATCATTCTTGAAGGTGGGAAGAAGATCCGTTTGATTGGGTTGCTTGGTCCTGATGCGCCAAAAAGACAGAAGCAGGAATTTGATAAATACGGTTTTGTCATCGAGGAAACCACTCCTTACGATTCTATGGAAGAGCGCGCCTTTCACTTCGTGGAATCGCTTTTAACGGGGAAAATGGTCAAGATTGAATTTGATGAGCAACGGTCGGACGAAGATTTTGTGACGTTGGCGTATGTTTTTTTAAAAGAAGGCAATGTCTTTGTTAATGCCGAAATTCTAAGACAGGGCTATGCCAATCTGCAGATCCGTCCCCCCAACATCAAGTACGCCGAAGTTTTGCGTGACGCCTATCGGGAAGCTCGGCAAGAGCAGCGGGGGCTGCAAGCGCAATGAAGTTTCAAGTCGCAAGTTGCAAGTTTCAAGACTTGTAATTTGAGTTGTAACTCGAGACGAGTTAATGACCACAGCCATCCATCTTTTAAAACTTTT
The DNA here is from genome assembly GCA_023247815.1 of Candidatus Omnitrophota bacterium. GTDB lineage: Bacteria > Omnitrophota > Gorgyraeia > Zapsychrales > JANLHA01 > JAHFFS01. The sequence goes on along the minus strand of JAHFFS010000049.1, from coordinate 1,162 downwards.
GATCGTGGTGGGACTGCTTTTTTGGATCGGATATTTCGGCCCCAAATGGTTTGATCGATTTTGAGTTTGGAATTTGTTAGGAGGATCATTTGTATCTCATTGTTTTTTACAGTTTGCTTTTACTGTCTGGGATAGTCGTTTCGCAAACGGTGAATCTCGATTGGGAGTTATTGCCTTTGCTTACAACGGTGTGCCTTGCCTATATCATGGTGGAAGTCGGCCTTGAATTCACCATTCAAAAAGATAAATTGAAACATTATGCTTGGGATTTTTGTGTGGCAACGATGGCCGCGGTTTTGCCATGGCTCTTGTGCGCCGCCTATTTGGGAACGGTATTTCATCTGAGTTGGAAAGAATCCGGCTTGGTGGGATTGTTCGCGGCACCGACGTCAGCAGGCGTATTGTTCGCGATGTTAACGGCCGCGGGGCTGGGCATGACCTGGGTGTTTAAGCAGGCAAGGATTTTGGCCATTTTTGATGATATCGCAACGATCCTTTTGTTGATCCCTTTGCAGATTGTTTTGGTGGGAATGAAAATGGAAATGCTGTTCGTTGTTGTCATCATCATTTTTTTATTGGCCGGGGCTTATCGTTGGCTGAATTGTCTGCGTGTCCCGGTTGGAAAGTTGTGGCTTTTTTTTTACAGTGTCATCCTCGTGATTCTTCTTAAATTCCTCAACGCAACGACCCATATTCATTTGGAAGTTTTGCTGCCGGCCTTTACGTTGGGATGCGTTCTTTTCAACCCTCCGGCGAAGCCTTTTGACGAGGCGTTCATGCATGAGTTGTCCCATATGGAACCGTTGCGAGGCTGGCCGCTATGGTTTGATCGCTTGTTGAAAGGGGGATTCATGTTTTTGGTGGGCTGTTCGCTACCGAAAATCGATCTTGGCCTGATCACACCGATGGCCGCGTTATGGCATGTCCTCATGTTAACCCTTTTATCAAATCTCGGTAAATGTTTTATTTTATGTTGTTATCGACGGGAGGCCTCGCTCATTTCGCGGTTGGCGCTCAGTGTGGCCATGTTCCCCCGTGGAGAAGTGGGGGCTGGTGTTCTTTTGATCGCGATATCACATGGTTTTGGCGGTGCCGCGGCAAGTTTAGGGGTGTTGAGTCTGGCGCTGAATCTTTTATTGACGGGTGGGTTCATCGCGGTGGT
>JAHFFS010000048.1 GCA_023247815.1 Candidatus Omnitrophota bacterium | reverse complement strand
TTATGAACTGTTGAGAGCATATAATCAAGCACGCGATCACCGACATTATTGTCCTTCAGATAGCCAATCATTTCCGCGTCCAACTCATAAATGGATTGCGAATTTTTCAAATCATCAATGATAACACTGTCTGGAACACCGCTCTTAGCCATTTCTGCCACTTTGGTCAAGGAAATGTGGTTAGGATTCATTTCCGTCGCTTTTTTATCCATCGTATTTCCAATCAGACCACCGCCTACAGCGCCGGCCCCGGCTCCAATCAGCGCTCCTTGCCAACCATGTCCGGATTGATGGCCAATGATCCCACCGGCCGCGGCACCAACGACACCACCGAGGATCGCCCCTTTTTTTGTTTTATCTCCCATGCTTTCGCATCCCAGCAAAGACAATGTAAAAATCAAAAAGATGAACATCGTTAATTGTTTCATAATGCCCTCACTTTCAAGCTGAAAATGTTTTAGATAAAAATTCTGCCACCACTTCTAATGGCAGGAATTTATGCCCCGCTTTTTAAGATACTGCTGATGATACTCTTCCGCTGGATAAAAATGGGCAGTGGGAACAATTTCCGTGACCACCGGCTGCGGATAAATACCCCTCTTCTCTAATTGTCCCTTTGCCCGACGGGCAGATTTCTCTTGGTCCGGTGTATGAAAAAATATGACCGACCGATATTGCGTCCCGACATCCGGTCCCTGTCGATTCAAAGACATCGGGTTATGACACTTCCAAAAGATCGTAAGCAACTCATCATAACTGATAAGACTGGGATCAAATTTAACTTGAACTGCTTCGGCGTGACCAGAAGTCCCGGTGCAAACCTGCGCATAGGACGGATTTGCAGTATGGCCCCCCATATAACCGACTGCTGTTTCTTTAACACCTTTGCTGACCCGAAAAGTTTCTTCAACTCCCCAAAAACAGCCGGCAGCAAAAGTAGCGGATTGTAATTCCGAAGCGCCTTTAACTAACTTCATGTTAAATATGTTGATTTTTTAACAGTACTTTCGAAAACAAGAACCATAAAAGACCGCAAACCGCAACAAAACCGACCCAAAATAAAGGGTTAGCAAACACCTTGAATGGGCCATAATCGCGCTTAGAGGCAGGAAAAATCTTATCGACCATGGCCCCTTTGACGTAAATTTCCTCATACTTCAATTTCCCTTGTTCATCAAAAACCTGAGAAATTCCGTGCTTCACCCCTTTGCTGTATTCTGTGATGGCCATGACTTGACCATTTTCATAATAAGTTTTTTCTTTCCCATCCATGGGCTGAGCTGAAACTAACCCAATCCACATCGAAAGCATCATCGCTGAAAAAATTATAATTTTTTTCATGCCAACCCTCCTTCACAAAAATTTTTTAGGACAATATATGACATACTATCAACTCCTTCGATCGCTGTCTATAGCTAAATCAAAGAAAATACTTACACTTTAAAATTATGCCGCCGTCGCTGATTGATGCTGACCCTTGCGCAACTGTTAAAAAAAAGCTAGAATGAAGCAATGGCGTTAAAATCAAAAATAAAGATCGAAATTCTGTTCTCATTTTTAACCTTATCCATATTCACACCCGGAATTCTTCTCCCGCAACCAGCTTTCGCTCAAACCTCTATCATTGAACAAATGATCGAAACCCAGTCTGCCATCGTCCAAGTGGAAGCGACCATCATCGGTGTTTTCAAGTCTCCCCAAGCATCACCGGTCTTTGATCCGCAGTCCGGACAGATCCTGTTGATTCAAAAGGTAGCACAAGGACAATACCAGCGCAGTGGTTCCGGAGTGATCATTCATTCTTCCGGGATCATTGTCACCAATGCCCATACGGTGGCCGACGCGAATTTTATCCAAATCACTTTACACAATGGACAAAAAATAAACGCCCAAATCATCAGCTACATCAATGAGCTTGATTTGGCCTTTTTAAAAATCCAAATTCCAGATCCACTTCCAGCCGTGGCACTCGCTGATTCCGATGCTGTTGAACTGGACGATGAGATCATCACCATCGGCAATTCCGATTTTCTGCAGCAGACGGTTTCCGGCGGGAAAGTGACTGGCCTTGGGGTCAGCCGAACCAGTCAGGAAAACGGCGTCAAACGCACTGATCTCATTCAAACTTCCATTGATGTCTACAAAGGGGACAGCGGTGGGCCGCTCTTTGACCGAAAAGGGCATTTGATCGGACTGATCACCGCAAAGGAAACAACGGCAACACACTCCAGTTTTGCTATCCCATCCAATAAAATCAAATTCTACTTAGAAGAATATTTGAAAAAGCAGTCTTCCACAACATCCTGAAATCAAACTTCACTGTTCTTCCAAGGGATATAATTTCCCTTTCAAACGGATTTGCATTTGCCCATCGGGGTCCGCTGCAGGAGATGCGGGGGCTTGACTCTGCGTTTGCAATAGTTGCCCATCTACCGAAGTCGAAAATGTGGCATTAGGATGAGCCTCTGCCCCGTTTTTCAAACCGGCTTCCTCCTCGGCCATGGCCTTCCTTTCCTCTTGCTGCTTAAGCAAAAGATCAATGGTCTGTTCCAATTTGATGGCCCAATCACTGCTTCCCATGTCACGCAATTTGGTGATCATTTCCAAGGCCATGGCGTTTTGTCCGCCAGTTGCGTAGGCCTGTCCCAAACCGTAATACACCAATGGAATTTTTAGTACCTGGCTGACCTCAGTAAAATACTTAACCGACTTTTGCGCCTCCCCACTTCCCAAATAAACCCACCCCAAATTGAACTTTGCCCCCACTTGATTCGGATCAATGGTTAGCGCCTTCAAACAGGAAGATTCCGCCGGCTTAAACTGCGAACTTTGTACATACGCGCGGCACATATCGCTGTAGGCCTCTGCCATATGCGGATCAATCTGTAGCGCGGTCTGGTAAAACCAAAGGACTTGATCGATCTTGTGCCCGGAAAAAAAATGCGCGTCTCCTAAGGCGTCGTAGGCGGGAGCAAAATCAGGATTGATCTCAACCGCCTTCTCATAAAAAACAATGGCCTCTTTGTATTTCTGCTGCTGAAATTTTTCATCCCCCTTTTGCATGAGTTCCTGCAAAGTTTCAGCAGAAACCACGGATCTCCAGTCAAACAAAAACAAAATCAGTAACATGATTTTTAAAGATCGGTTAAAAAATTCTTGATTTGTCATGAACATCTATTTGTCCTTTTTTTTCGCATCAGGGCTTAACAGCCGCTCCCATAAATTGGGTTTTTCATCTTCCGGCTTTTCGTTAGACTTCTTCTTTTGCGTCACTTCCGGCGGCTTTTCTTCCTTTTTCTTCTTTTTTCCAAACCATTGCTCCCAAAGCGAGCCTATGGTCTCCTTACCCGTATCAACCTTTTTTCCATCTCCGCCCAAATCCAAACCCTTGCCTTTTTTCCCATCATCTGGTTTTCCCTGCTCACCCTTTGCACCCGGCTTTTGCTCTTGCCCCTTACCTGCCGGAGCTGCTTCGCTTCCCTTCTTCTCATCGCTGGCGTCGCCCTCTTTCTGTTTTTGACCGGCATCCCCCGCGACAGTATCGCCTTCCTTGCTTTGATCCTTTTCTTTGCCATTCTCATCCGTTTGGGTTTTCGAAATTTCTGGAGCTGCCGAATTTTCTTCATTCTGCTGATTCGGATTTGCTGGGTCTCCGATCTGATTGCCTTGCGCATCCTCAAACTTCTCATCCTCCCCTGTATCAAAAGCGGAAGCGTCATCGGCATCGACATCCAAAATCAATTTAGAAATTTTCATCGTAGCAGCGACATCCTCCGGACTGCCTTTCTTACCGATGAGACTGTATTTCATAATCCGCAAAAGGTCCTCGGTCGAATCAATCTTGTGCATGAACGTGATCACGTTCTGTAAGGGCCCTGCTGCCTCCAAATTGGCATGATACTGTGTATAGCCTTTTTTTTGCACGACTTCCGACGGACTCAATTTGGATAAAACAATGTTCGATTCGGAAGCGATCGTTTCTACCGATTTGAGAAAATCGGCAATGACCTCCTCCTCGGTCTTCTCTTCCTCAGAGTTAAAATGCCGGTAAGTAGCCTGCTCCTTTTTGATCTTATCTTGATAAGCCAAAAACCGCATGTCCTTGTTAATGCTGTTGACCTTATCATGGATGTCCTCTTCAACCGTTTCTAAGTTAGACAAAACCGGCCTCAAAAATAAAAGATCAAATAAAGATAAAACAATGATGAGCATGGCCGCGCAAAATAGTTTTTTTTCTTTGTCTGCTAATTTTTGAAAAAAATTCTGAATCATTTATTTTTTCTCCTCAGCCTTGTCCCCTTCGGGAGTCTCAGCGCCGGCGGCCGCTTCTTCCTCCGGAGACTCGTCTTTCGCGCTCTCCAGCCGAAAGGCGATGTCAAAGGCGGCGACGTCTTTCCCACGGTCCTTTTTGGCCGTCGTGGATTTGGTCTTCACACCCTTAAAATACTCAGACTCCTCCAAGGCGCTGACAAAATTAAATACCCGCGACATCGATTCCGAAACCCCCTGGACGTTGATCGCTCCATTTTCGTCAAAATAGATGTTATCCAAGTAAATCTCATCTGGAATCAAACGGTAAATCTCATCAACCACGTCAAGGCCCACCATCCGACTTTTCAAATAACCTTTGATGATGCGCGAACGCTGGGCGATACGGTCCAGCGTGACGACGGAACGGTGTTTATTAATATATTCCTTTTCCAGCCTGCTTAAAATGATACTGCGAAAATAAATTTTCGTAAAAAAAATTGCCGAAATCAACACCAGAATGATAATCGCAAAAATCCCCGCTTTAATAACCTGTCGCCCCTTTTCTTCAATAGACCGCTGAGTCTTGATTTCGTCAGGCGTCAAATCCACAAGCAATTTGTGAAATAACTGCATGCCCAAGACCACGTTGGCAAAACAATCCCCCTTCAATTCCACTTCACATTGCTCTATCAAATTCGCGGAAAAATTGAGACGTTTGGACACGGGGTCCATTTTGAACCTCGTCTTCAATTTATCTTGAAGAAAAGGCTGCAATTCCAAAATCATTTCCGATTGACCGGTTAAAAGGAATTCCTCCGGAATCGCGGCAATATCCTCATTCTGATAGGACTCAAAAGATTTCTGTAACTCTGATAGCAATTTATCCCGATTGGCTGGGTCTTGCCCAAGATGCTCCAATCCCAATGGAATTGTACGCGTCATCGCGAGGACCCCGTTAAACACGACCAAAAAATCGGTCTCCCACTCCATCAAATTGATGATCCCTAGCGGAAAAGCCCCAGACTTAAGATTCAACGCCTTCGCGTAAAAAGACGCTATCGCCTCCTGCGGCATCAACGCCTTCTCCACTTTCAAGCCAGCCTCTTCGATCAACTGCAGATGTTTCATGATCTGATCACGATTAACAATCACCAGCAAAACTTTCGTGTAATTCCTTTGAAAAACCCCGATGGAAATATAGCCGATGATGATTTCCTCACGGGAGTAAGGAGTATGCCTTCCGGCCTGCAAATCAATGATCGATTTGATTTCTTCCGCGTCGAGCGAAGGAATTTCAATATTTTTGGTCGTGATCAGTTGCGGGGCGATCATGCAAACGCAATGAGGCGACTTAGCCGACGTTTCTTGAAAGGCCTCCTTGATCAATCCCACCAACTGTCCTTCCGCGGTCCCGGCAACATTCCTCTTAACCAGCCGGACACAATGCTGTTTCCCCAGCGGGCCCTTAAGATAGGCCAACTTGAGCGTCTGCTCCGTTAAATATATCCCTAAAAATTCTTTATCATTCCCAAACATCTTAAATCTCTCTCCAGTAAACAATCTCACCGTCTTCAGCGCGAAAAACGCTCTTAATCTGTTTGACTTCGTTAGAAGAAGTCAATTGAGCGACACACGTCACGCCGAAATATTCAGAATTCATGCCAATCAACTTCTGATTGGATAAATCGGTCAGCGCCTTCATTTCATTTTCATCAAGGCCCGCCTTCTCCTGCAACGCCGACAGCATGACATTGTAAGAGCTGAAATAAATATCGTCTACTGTTCCCAACACGCCATCCTGCCCTCGATGAACGAGAAGGATTTTCCTGATTAATCCGTCCTCCAGCCCAAGGGCCATGAGAACCGGTACCGACGCGGTATTGAAATTCACCCCGCCTTTTCCAAAAACCGTTATGAAGGGCGACAACTTCTCGATGATCTCGGGGGTCATTCCTTTCAATAAAAACAGTTCATCTAAAATTTGAAAATCAGCTTCTTTGCTTTCATAAGGATCTTTCAACTGACTATAAAAATCATCGCTAAAAAACCCCGTTAATTCCGTTTCTCCCGCCTCCCGCCAGTTGATGATGGAACCCGCCAATTCATCGGCCTCTTCCTCCAGCATTCCCAAGACGACAATGAACAATTGTTTCAAGACCGAACGTGGCGCTTTATTGATATTGATTTTGCTCTCTTCATCAATAAATCCATACATCCGAATAGGATTTTCCAAAATGGAATCATAACTGTCGTAATAAACCGAATAACTCCCTTGTCCTAACTCCACGCTCTTAAAAGCCAAATCATTATTAAAAAGTTCGACCCGTTTCATAGCCGGCACAAGTTCATCATTGATCGCGTATTGCTGGTCTGATTTGAAATTGGATAAATACAAGGCCCTGGCTTTATAAATCCCAGCGCTGGAAATATCCCTGAGCCGGTAAGTCTTTTCCATTCGGGAAAGAAAAGTGATTTCCTGACGAACCCGGGCGCTGATACTGATCGAAAATACTGTTAACAAGGCCAGGGTCCAAAGGGCCAAAATCAAAATCGTTCCCTGATGAGAGGGAGAATTAAAAAGCAGTCGCGAGCTTATTTTCATCTTTCTCTGAATAAATAGGAATTTCAATCAGTCGCACGATCCGCCGAACACCCCCGGTGTCCTCCTGGAAATCCAACTCGACCAAAACACTTTGCGGTAAAACGCCTTTTTGCGCCTTCAATTTCTTTAACGATTTCCCTTCTTTTTCTTTTAAAAAATAAGAAAACGATAATGACCGGATGTGATGGGCGACCTCTCTTTCCTTTTCGAATTTTCCCTTCAAGGCCTTGCCATAATTCGCCTGTAGGCGAACAATCCTCTGGTCCGCTTTACGAAACACGTATTTCACCAGTCCCAAATGGGTCGTGTTTTGCGAGGAAACCTTACCCGAGCTCAATTCAATCTTCGTTTGAACCAGCGTCGGGACAATAATCTCCGCGCTCTTACCGTTAAAATCCAAAAGAGAATAATTGAATCCGTTGCGAAGATCGCGAGTTAATTTTTCCAAAAAAATAGCCACATCCTCCTCGGTCGCGAATCGATCCGCTCGTTTCCAAATATCGATGCCATTGGAGAGCGCCTGAAATAAAGCCAGACCGATCATGGAAATCATCGAAGAAACCATCAGCACTTCAATCAAGGTGAACCCACGAGCGTCCGCCGACCTTCGCGCGGTGGCTGGAAAAAAATTTACACATGCTCCTCGAACAAAATTTGATTTCAAATTTTTAAAAATCTTCACGGCGTTTTCGCCTCCTCTAATTTCTTAGCCTTCCCAAAATAAACAGCGCGTGACAAGCGGTAATCCTGTCCATTATCCTGCCAGCGCAAAAGGATCGTTGCTTGATAGAGATCATCCAAATGCTCGAACCTCTGTACCTGTGTCGAAAATTGAAAAAGGATCGATTTGTTATTGAGAACCGCTTCAATGGGATCCTCGTTCTCTGCCGGCATTTTCCCGGATTGCGAAAAATTCTGCTGAATAGAGTCAATCTTATGATTTAATAAATTACCGGCGTAAAGTCGCTGCACCAACCGGTTTTGATAACTCATCGATAACAGCAGCCCACGGTAAACGAGGATGATCCCAATACCTAGGATCATCGTGGTCAACATGAGCTCAATAAACGTGAAGCCGCGCTTCCATCTTCGAGCGCGGCATCGATTGAACCAGTGAAGGGCACACTTTTTCATCGCCCAAAGGGTTTTATTCCCAATTATCAATATTATCGCTTTCGCTCTTTGAATCTTTGCCGGAAGAATACAAATCATAATCCAACCGGTGTTGCCCTGGAGATTCATAGATGTACGGATTCCCCCAAGGATCAACGGGTTTTCGCTCAAGATACGGGCCATTCCAATTGACCGGAATGGGAGAAGACGACGGCTTTTGCACGAGCGCCTCCAATCCTTGGCTCGTCGTCGGAAATCCGCCGTTATCCAATTCATAAAGTTTAAGGGCGGTCGCCAACAACGTCTCAATATCGGCTTTGGCCACCACGATCTTCGCCTGCTCGGAACGGCCGGATAAACGGGGGATCACCATGGCCGCTAACGCTCCGATGATGATAACCACAAGCATGATTTCAATTAACGTGAACGCATTTTTTTCAATATGAATTTTCATCGATTTCATCCTTTCGTTTTCAAAATCATTTCAAGTATTTTAACCACTTGTCTTCCAAGTCCTGAAGGCTGCTCAGTTGATTGGTATAGGCCTTTTGCAACGCCATTTCAAACGGAACACCATCACGAATATTTCGGAAAAACCCGCTGAAGGCGAAACTTCCATATCTTTTGATCAAAAAATTAACCAGGGAGACACTCTCGCCATAAAAAACATTGACCTTGGTTTGATCCTTTTCTTCTCGAACATTCCAAATCATCAAATCCGCGATATGCACATATTGGCCCTGCGCAATGTAAGACCTCAT
>JAHFFS010000047.1 GCA_023247815.1 Candidatus Omnitrophota bacterium | reverse complement strand
AATAGATCATTTCAGCGTATTTGTGAGCAACAGGTTGTTTATAACGCATACTCTCGCGATCCAAGACCAAGGCTTCGAGTTCTTGATGCGCGCTGTGCAGAACCGTTGCCGCTGGATTTTCATAAATCTCTCGGGATTTGATCCCGACCAAGCGGTTTTCAATCATATCGACCCGTCCTACACCATTGGCGCCGGCGATTTTGTTGAGTGCATGAATAAGGGCAACGGGTTGATAATTTTTTCCGTCAATTTTGACCGGAATCCCTTCTGCAAATTCAAGCTCGATATAGGTTGCTTTGTTGGGCGCTTCTAGCGGATTGGTTGTCATCTGATAGATTTCCTCTGGTGGTTCTGCCCAGGGATCTTCAAGAATACCGCATTCAATGCTGCGCCCGTAAAGATTTTTATCGACACTGTACGGACTTTTTTTGGTGACCTCAACCGGAATTTTATGCTTCTTGGCATATTCGATTTCTTGTTCGCGGGTCTTAAATTCCCAGATCCGCACCGGCGCGATCTGTTCCAATGTCCGATCTAAAAGCGAAATCGTCGTCTCAAAACGAACCTGATCGTTACCTTTGCCCGTGCATCCGTGGGCAACCGCCGTTGCTTTTTCTTTGTGAGCAATCTCGACCTGATGTTTGGCAATCAGCGGACGAGAAAGCGCGGTGGCCAGGAAATATTTGTTTTCATAAACCGCTCCGGCCTTGAGTGCGGGAAAAACATAGTCGTTAACAAATTCTTCCTGCAAATCCAAGACATAGGCCTTGGAAGCGCCGGTCATTAACGCGCGATTTTCGATCGATTTGAAATCTTCCTGCTGCCCCACATTCGCGATGAACGCGATGGAATCGTATTTTTTGCTTTCCAGCCATTTGATGATGCAGGAGGTATCAAGTCCGCCGGAATAGGCTAAAACAACTTTTTTCATATTTCAAACTCCCTTATTTTTATTTCGTCTTCAGTAAAAATGCCAGCACGGCCTTTTGGACGTGCAAACGGTTTTCCGCCTGGTCAAACACCACTGAATGTTTACCGTCGATGACATCGGCGCTCACCTCTTCACCGCGGTGAGCGGGAAGGCAATGCATAAAGATATGGTCCTTGTCAGCGGATTGCAGCAATTTTTTATTGACCTGGTAATTCTGAAATGTTTTTAACCTCTTCTTGGCTTCCTTTTCCTGGCCCATGCTCACCCAGACATCAGAATAAATCACCTGTGCTGATTTGACCGCTTCCTGAGGAGAATGGGTCAATTTGATTCGCGCGCCGGATTTTTTCGCAATGGTTTGCGCTAATTTGACAATCTCTGAAAGCGGTTCATAACCTTTGGGTGTTGCTATTCGCATATGGATACCGAGTTTGGAACAGCCAATCAAGAGCGAGTGACAAACATTGTTGCCATCACCGATATAAGCTAAGGTGATCCCTTTCAAATTTTTAAATGTTTCCTGCACCGTGAGCAAATCCGCCAAGGCTTGGCAGGGATGATAAAGATCGGATAAGCCATTGATGATCGGAATGCTAGCTTGCTCGGCAAGTTCAACAATGACTTTGTGCGCATGGGTGCGGGCGACAAGGGCGCTTAAGTATCGAGACAATGTTTTAGCAACGTCGGTCGTTGACTCCCGTTCCCCCAAATTGATTTCTTCGGGCCCCAGATAAATGCAATTCCCACCCAGTTGGTTAACACCAACCTCAAAAGAGACCCGGGTGCGGTTTGATGGCTTTTGAAAAATCAAACCAATGGATTTGCCAAGGAGCAGTTGCGATCCAAAAGTTCGGTCCCTTTTAAATTTGGCGCTCGATTCCAAAAGCTGTTGGATCTCTGTGGCGGTATAATCGAATAATGTGATCAGATCGCGTTTCATATCGTTGTTTCCATTGCTTTTTCTAAAATATGTAAGGCCCGATCAATCTGTTTTTTTGTAACATTTAAGGCCGGCATGATGCGTAAAACATTTCCCTGCGTGCAATTGATGATCAATCCGTGTTTGAGGCATTCCTCGATGATGGGTTTGCATTCGATGGTGAGCTCAACACCAATCATTAATCCTAACCCACGGACTTCCTTCATGCAATCGAATTTTGGCTGCAAATGTTTCAGTTTTTCCATCAAGTATTCGCCCATTCGTTTGGCATTGGGCAACATTTTATCGGTAAAAATGGCCTTGAAAACTCCTAGCGCGGCTTTGCAAATCAGCGGGCTACCGCCAAAGGTCGAGGCGTGCATCCCGGGTTTCAAAATTCCACAAAATTTTTCTCCAACGACCAGAGCGCCTATGGGCAGTCCACCCCCTAAGGCCTTGGCCAAGATCATAGCGTCGGGAATCACCCCATAATGTTTGTAAGCAAAGATTTCACCGGTACGACCTATACCCGTCTGTACTTCGTCAAAAATGAGTAAGATATTTTTTTGATCGCACAACTTACGCAATTCTTGAATGAAGGATTTCTCAGCAATATGAATCCCTCCTTCGCCTTGGACCAGTTCCAGCAGGATCGCAACGGTCTTTTCACTCAGGGCATTTTTGACCGCTTCGATATCATTGAAGGCAACGTGTTTAAATCCATCGAGCAATGGCGAAAATCCTTCTTGGTATTTGTTTTGTCCAGTGGCGCTCAAGGCCCCTATGGTTCGGCCATGAAAACTTTTATTCATGGCAATGATTTCATGACGATGGTCGCTTTGTCCATAGGCCTTGGCCAGTTTGATAGCGGCCTCGCAGCCTTCCGCGCCACTGTTACAGAAAAAAATTTTTCCGGCAAAAGAATTGCGGATGATTTCTTTAGCCAATTTCGCCTGCTGCAGATGATAAAAATTATTGGGGACATGGATCAGTTTTCCAATTTGATCGCGTACCCCGGCCATGACTTTCGGATGACAGTGTCCGACGTTGTTGACCCCCCATCCCGGGAAAAAGTCCAAATATTTTTTCCCATGGATGTCGGTCAAACTCATTCCTTTGCCCTTGACGAAGATCAAAGGTGTCCGCGTATAGGTGTCCAAAATATATTTGTTGTAATTGGCAATGATATCTGTTTGGTTCATTTTTTTAGCTAATGGCCTCTCCATGCCAACCTCGCAGGTTGGCATGGGGGAACATCATTTCCTATTTGGAATTAACGATCTGGGTTCCGATCCCCTGATCGGTAAAGATTTCTAATAACAGTGCGTGCCGGAGTTTGGCGTCGACGATATGTGCCTTTTTTACTCCACCAACCACGGCTTCAATCCCGGCTTGAACTTTGGGGATCATACCACCTTGAATGACCTTTTGTTCAATCAGTTTTTCAATCTCGCGTACGTTTAAGGAAGAGATGAGTGAACTGGGATCATTCAAGTCACGAATCACACCTTGCACATTCGTTAATAAGACCAGCTTTTCGGCTTTCAAAGAAACCGCAATGGCACTTGCCACCTCGTCGGCATTGACGTTATGGGTCTGCTTTTCAGTGCTGATCCCCATGGGAGATATAACAGTGATGCATCCTTGCTGAATATGTTCTTCAATGGCTTTTCGTTCAACATTTTTGATGGTGCCGACAAACCCCAGATCTTTGGACGCTGTTTTTTTCTCAACATGAATGATGTTTTCCTGTCCCTTCAATCCTGTGACATCGCCACGTAATTCTTTGATTTCCTGGACAATGCTTTTATTCAATTTATCCAATTCCTCGGTAACGATTTGCAAAGTTGTTTGATCAGTGACTCGAATGCCGTCGTGAAATTGGGAAATGACGCCCAGCTCTTTTAATCGCGAGCTGATGTGCGGCCCACCCCCATGAACCAAAACAACACGGATTCCAACACAACTTAAGAAAACGATATCGCCCAAGACCTGCTTACGTATTTGCTGATCGTGTAAGATGCTCCCACCGTATTTAATCACAAACACCGTGCGGCGAAAGGCGTGGATATAAGGAATCGCCTCAACAAGGACACTGGCTTTTTCGATGAATTTTTCCATAGATCAGTTCACGTTTAAGTATAAGCGCCGTTGATTTTGATGTAATCAAGGGAAAGATCCGTTGTGTAGACGCAGGCCTGATGACTGCCGCGTTTGAGGGCCACTGTAATAGCAATATTTTTTTTCTTGAAAGAGCTGAAGGAAATTTTTAGTTCACTCTCTGAGATCGAAAGGCCCAAAGCCCCGACAGCGGCCGCGACCCGTCCCCAGTTGGGATTGCTGCCATAAGCCGCGGTTTTTACCAGGCTCGAGTTGGCAATGGCTAAAGCTATTTGCCGGGCTTCCTTTTTGGACTTTGCACCGTTGACGAGGATTTCTAGAAATTTGGTAGCCCCTTCACCGTCCCTAACGATCCGTTTCGCAAGGTCCATGCATACAAAATGCAAAGCAGCACAAAATTTTTCATAATTTTTGTCAGCAGAGCGGATTATCTTGTTTTTGGCTTGGCCATTGGCAAAGAGTGTCACCATATCGTTGGTGCTCATACATCCGTCGATGGTGATGCAGTTGAAGGTGTCATCAACACAATCGGTTAATGCTTTCTGAAGCATGGGTGCCGAAATGGCAGCATCGGTCGTGATAAACCCCAGCATGGTCGCCATGTTGGGTGCGATCATCCCGGATCCTTTAGCGCAGGCGCCGATGGTGATTTTTTTTCCGTCAATCACCGTTTGTACGGCAATTTCTTTCGCGATGAGATCTGTTGTTAAAATCGCTTCGGCCGCTTTTTTTCCTCCCTGATGAGAAAGTCCTTGCACAAGCTGCGGTGCCGCTGCCGCGATTTTGTTAAAGGGCAGTGGTTTACCGATGATCCCGGTCGAGGTCACTAAAACATCTTCTGTTTTTATCTTGAGCAATTGAGCGATCAATTCAGTTGATTGTTTGGCGTAAAGCATCCCGAACTCACCGGTGAAACAGTTGGCGTTGCCGCTATTAACAATGATCGCCTGGGCTTGATGGTTTTTGATGTGCTCTTGGCTGACGATCAGTGGTGCTGCTTTAATGGAATTTTTTGTAAAGACCCCGGCTGCCACACAGGGATTTTCGGCGTAGATCAGGGCCAAATCCGGTTTGCGAGAGCGTTTGATTCCGCACCATAGGCCATTGGCCAAAAATCCCGGTGTGGCCGTGACTCCGCCATTGATTGTTTTCATAGCAACCCCGTTGTTTCTTCAAATTGATGCATGATATTCATATTTTGGACGGCCTGACCAGCAGCCCCTTTGAGAAGATTGTCAATTGCCGAGGTGATGATCAAAAGTTTTTTATTTTCATCGACGCTGATTCCGATGTCGCAGAAGTTCGTATAGGTCACATTTTTCAATTCCGCGTGTTCGTTCGGTTTTAAGACCCGCGTAAATGGTTCGGTTTTGTAAAATTTTTGATACAGATCGTAAACCTGTTGGTAAGACATTTTTTTATTTAAGGAAATGTAAATGGTCGCCAATATTCCTCGATTGACAGGCAAGAGATGCGGAACAAATGTCAACGGAAAATCCTTGCCAGCCAAACGGGACAAGTAATGTTCGATTTCCGGGGTATGTTGGTGACTCAGAACTTTATATGCCTTAAAATTTTCATTGACTTCACAGAACATCAAGCTTTCGCTGAGTTTTTTACCCCCGCCACTCACTCCGGATTTGGCGTCGATGATGATCTGTTCGACTGTGTCGGAATAGGTGGCCATGATGGGAGCGCAACCTAAGATGGCGGCGGTTGGGTAACAGCCTGGATTGGCAACAAGAATGGCCTTTTTGATTTGTGTTCGGTAAAGTTCCGGCAGCCCGTAAACCGCGTTTTTAAGATTCCCTTTATCCTTGTGCACGGTTTCATAAAATTTTTGATAATGATCCGCCTCGGGCAGACGGTAATCCGCGCTCAAGTCAATGATTTTCACTTTGGATTTCAATAATTCCGGTGTCAATCCCATGGCAACGGTGTGCGGAACCGCTAAAAAAATCACTTCACAAGACTTGACTGCTTTTTCTGCCTGATAGCGACTGCAGGATAACGAGCATTGCCCTTTTAACTTCGGCCAGATATCTTCCACTTTGCCATTGGTTTGATTGGCACTGACATAGGTCACCCTTACTTTCGGGTGTTTGAGAAGGATTTCTAAGGCAGTTACGCCAGAATAGCCACTGATACCAACGATTCCAACTTTGATCATTGAATGACCTCTCATTTTTCGCTATTTGTTGCTAGAGAAATGTTTATAATAAAAGAAAAAACCTATCTCGTCAACGTTTTTATCGAGGGAGATAGGTTTTTCTGTTTGAAATCTTAAATTTTTGGTGTTATCGCTTGACCCACTGAAATTTCCTACGCGCCCCCTTTTGTCCGGGTTTCTTTCTTTCCTTCATTCTGTCATCTCTGCGTAAGCAGTCAGCCTTTTTTAACAATGGTTTATACTCGCCATCGATTTTAACCAAGGCTCGTGAAAGTCCTAAACGGAATGCTCCGGCCTGACCAGACATCCCGCCACCATTGACTTCAACAGCAATATCATATTTTTTTAACGTATTCGTGATTTTCATAGGTTCCATGATCATGATTCGATCTGTTTCCTGATTGAAATATTTTTCAAATTCGCGTTTGTTCACCTGGATGGTGCCCTGTCCCGGAGTAAGATTGACTCGGGCAATCGCGTTTTTTCGTCGGCCCGTGGCGCCATATTTAACGATTTCAACCATGATTATTTTTTCTCCTCGGATATGACCAGGGGAATTGGTTTTTGCGCCTGATGCGGATGTTTGTCTCCGGCATAAACCCGTAGTCGAGTGCGTATGGCGTAACCTAACCTGCCACGCGGAATCATCCGATCGACGGCCGACCTGATCACAGCCTCTGGCGATTTTTTTAACAGCTGCTCAAGGCTTAAACAACGTTGTCCCGACGGGTATCCGGAATATTTTTGATAGATTTTGTCTTGTAGCTTTTTTCCGCTCACCTTAATCTTCGAGGCGTTGATGACAATCACCGAGTCCCCGGTTTCCAAGTGAGGCGTATAAATCGTTTTATGTTTCCCTCGTAGAATTGTGGCAACCTTGGCCGCTAAACGACCGAGGATGATATCTTTGGCATCGACCAAGTAATATTTGCGTTCAATCTCTTTTGGATCTGGAAGATAACTTTTACTGAGCTTCATATTCACCCCAAGTGTTCATTTAACAATTTGTAAATTATAACATTTTTATGCGTCTTGTCAATGGTTAGTGCGTATTTATGAGTGAACGGTTTTAATTCCGCTCTTTTTAAACCAAACAATACTTCTCCAGCGCTTACATTTTTCTTCGGAATATTTGAGGAATGGGAGAAATTTGCCGATCGACCGAAAGACACCATGATCGTTCATCCAATTCCCGTATTCGACATATTCCGGATAATTGGAAAGATGATTTTCTTCGGTCCGGGCGCGAAGGTAATAGATGAATGAGATAAACAACAGGCTTAGGGTGTTTTGGAGAGCCACACCAGGGCCACTGACCGACAGAAACGGCAAAGAAATGAGCCACCAGCTGGCAACTTTGCACACATAGGCCGGGTGTTTGGTAAAGCGGTATGGTCCGGACGTGATGAGCCCTCGATAAGTGAGATTGGACATGCGATAACCAAAAGCCACTGTGGATAGGCCGTAAACAAGCGTTAAAAAGAGAATCACAATCGCGTAGAAGTAATAAAAGATGGGAAAAAAAGCGAACCAATGCTGCCATTGAAGACCATCGTCATATTGAAACAGCCCAATACCAAAATAGGTATTGAGCGGATCATAACACATCAAACAAACAAACCATCCCAAAAAGGTTGGTTCGGTGGATCGGATGTGGGTGTCTAAAACTCGACAAGTGAGGACATATCCTAAGAGACCATAGATAACATCAGCAGTATAAAATAGATCTAAAAGATAGCCGTGAAAAAATAAAAAGTTCCAACCCTGCTCATGAAAGGAACGGAAATGCTCGAGATATCTTAAAAGGAGGACAAAAAGAAAAGGTGTAAAAAAAGCTTTGATGAACCATGCCCGAGTATGTTCTTTAAGAACTTGAGTATCAATGTTCCTCCAGCGTCCAGTTATCAGGCAGCCCATTTGCCAGTATTCATCGCAAGGATTTTTTTGTCGTCGGTCAATTGCGTAAAAATAGATGAGACTAAGAACGATCATCCAGGGCGCGGCAGGATTGAGAAATTTTAAAAAAGTTTTCAGCACGGTGTCCGGGAAAACCGTGTCAATGAGATAATAGAAACAAAGGATAACGAAGATCGTTGTGTAAAAGCCGATCAATTTGATGACGAGACGTTCTTTATTGAATTGAGTTGGTTTGGTTAGAAGATCGGTGGATGGTCGTCGGTATATCTGAGCAATGAAAAGGTCGTATAGCCATAAAGGAATGACCGTTGTCAAAAGGCAAAGTAACATCAGCTGGATCGATCCCATTGAAGGGAAAAATTTAGGAAGCAAAACCATCGTGGTAAAAAAGAGAAACAGACATCCTAAGTTCACTCGATAGTTCGCGGAGGAGTTTGACAAAGATTTTTTTATTTTTTCTATTTCAAATGATGCCATTTTTTGTCCTGTTGAAGCAGATTTTCAGTATACTACTTTCAAAAGATATAATCCATGCGCTGGCGCAGTTTTTTTAACGAGGACTTCACGGTTTTTTTGTTCGAGAAACGTTTTAGCTGCCGTTGCCGGCAAGCGCCCCTTTCCTATCTCTAAAAGTAGCCCAACAATATTCCTGACCATTTTGTAAAGAAACCCATCAGCCTCGATCTCAATCAGGAGGTGCTCATGTT
>JAHFFS010000046.1 GCA_023247815.1 Candidatus Omnitrophota bacterium | reverse complement strand
GCTTATAGGTCGCGGCAAGGAACCCGGCTAAATCCCCGACGACACCTCCCCCGAAGGCCACAATAAAAATTTTCCGGCCAACGCTGTAATGGGCGATCTCTTCAACCACTTTAAAAGCGCAGCGGACTGATTTGCTGCGCTCCCCGCTGGGGATCTCAATGAATTTGACGGAAATTTTCGCCTTAGCTAATCCTAGCGCCAAACGCTGACCATGATAGCGGCGAATGATCGGATTGGTGATCACAACCGCATCCTGGCCTAACGACAATGGAGTCAGTTTCTCACCCAACGAATCCAAAATCTGCGCTCCAATATGGATTTGATGGTTATTTTCCGGTAGTTGGATGTCGATGGTTGACATATTTTTTCGAAAATATTTTTTGGACAATCTCGTATGTATAAAGTCTCAAGTTACAAGTCACATGTCATTATTAACTTGGCTATTTTACTTGGAACATGCGACCTGCGACTTTATACTGGGGACAGCCCCTTAATGCCTGACCGGGTCAGGCATTAAGGGACAGTCCCCATTTTCCCATAACAAAACTTACCAATTCCCAAACAAAATCAAGCATGCCGAAGTTCAAAAGGACCAACACAATGATGAATCCAAACGGTTCCAGCTGACTATAAAACCGCGCGACTTGATTGGGTAGCAGCCCCATCACCACCCGTGACCCGTCGAGCGGTGGGATCGGGACCAAATTAAAAAAAGCTAGGAACAGATTGATGACAATCCCTAAACTCAAGAAATGCTGCCCCTGCTCGGCCAACGGCACAAACTTTAAAAGCAGACCAAAAAAAGCAGCTAAAGCAATATTGGTCAAAGGGCCGGCCATGGCCACCCAAATCATGTCAATTTTAGGGTTCCGCAGACGACGAAAGTCAACCGGTACTGGTTTGGCCCAACCAAACGGCGGAAGGTGCGCCATCTTCAACAAAAATGGGACCGCGATCGAACCCATCGGATCGATATGCCGCAATGGATTTAACGTCAACCGCCCCATCATTTTTGCCGTGGGATCTCCCAATCGATAGGCCACCCAGCCGTGGCTGTATTCATGCAAAATCACCGCGACCAACAACACCACGATCATTTGTATCGTTTCTAAAATCATTTAAAAGTGCCCTGCTCCCCTAGTACCCGGTTACCCAATTTTGTGAGTCGGCGCGCCTGTGATATCTGGGACTCTGGGGCACAGGGTTACTGGTAACGTCTTTTATTTTCTTCCTACAACGCCAGGGTGATTTTGGTGACAAACACCGTCGGGATTTTGGCCTGTTCGTTATCAAGCCGCTGACCTTCGATATGGACTTTCTGACGCGAAAAAAAATCGATCATGCTCCGATAACCTTTCAGGTAATAAGCCGTCTTCTCGTCGACAACAAGTTGGTGACGCACATATTCGGACGAACTCTCTGCCCCCAAACTTTGCACGATGCCAAAAGCATCCACCTGAATTCTTTCAAGCTCAGCACGCTTTTTCGCCTGTTCTTCCTCTTCCTTTTGACGGGCCATCGCTGCTCTCTGATAAACATTGCGAATGGGCGGCGCAATCACTCTCGCGGGAGGGACCTGCCCTGACTTCCATTCCAGATAATCTTCCGCAATCCAGCCATAACTTTGATCGGGCGGCTCAATTTCATACCAAGCATCTTGTTTGCTGCTGATCTTAATCAACGTTCCTTTATCAAGCTGCCCAAGAGAAGACGCTTCGGCAGCTGGTCGACAACGCACGTTGAGATGATTGGTCTTGACTTGCCCAATACCATCTCCCAAGTCGTCGACAAAATCAGCATTCACATAGGCCTTGACGCTCAACGGCAGCTTCAACTGATACCAACCATAAGAATGCTTGATGACAACAACTTCATCCCCTGCATTGATTTCCCCCAAAGATTCAAAATTCTTGTTCTGACCAGCGCGGACTTTGACTTTGTTGGCTTTGACCTGGGCTAGAAAAGGGAACGTCTCGGAAACAGTTGGAGGGTTAGGCTCGGAAGGGGTCTGAGCGGATGAAGAACCAATCATCCATCCCAAAAAAGCGAACAAAATGAGGGCGTATCTTGCCTTGGATAAACAATTGATGCCCTGATTTTGCACTTTCATGCAATGCTTAAGCAGCCTTTTCTTCTTGTTTTGCTTCTGGTGTTGCCGCTCCTGCTGCTGCGGGATCAACCTTGGCTTTGGCAGCCTTGCGGGCCTTAAGTTTAACAATCCTGGTTTTGGGCAGGCCAACAACTTTTTGGTCCTGGACCCAAAGCCCTTTTTGCATCAAATCTTTCATCCGCTCAATGCGCTTCAAAACCGAGCGCTGTTGAGTCCCCGCGGTATCAATCCTTAACGAACGATGTAACGACATTTTACAAACTCCTGATTAAATTATCTTTATAGATCGATTTTAGCTTTTTGGAAATCTTTTGTGCCTCGTCTTTTTGAGCAAATTGACCGACGCAGACAATCGAAAAACTCCCCTTCGCTACCACAAAAGCCTCATAGCCCTTTTTTTGCAAAACCCCAACTTCCTTCTGGGCATAGGATTCTTGTTTGTAAGATGCTACCTGAACCGTATAGCCTTTGTCAACCAATTTCTTCGAGTCAGTCGACGCTAAAGGAACCGCCGCATTTTGGGCCACTGGAATGCTCTTGGCCGCAGTTGGCCCAACTATCGTTTTGGCTGATACACCAGGTGCAACAGTCTGTATTGGCTTAAGGCTTGTGGAACCGGCCGCAAGGGTGGCTGACCCCTTTTGTACTTGGGTCAAAACCGCTGTTTCCTTTATTTCAACTGGGACCACATGTCTTCCCCGCTCAACACCCAATGAAAATAAAATCACCATGACCATGATCAAAAACACCGATCCGATGATCCCATGTTCCAAGGTCAATGTCCAGTTGGCTAATGAAAAACGAAACCTTCCATCAAAAACGGATGACGCGGAAACACCTGGAAACAATTCGAATTGCAGAGGTTTTTCTTTTTCCCAATCCATAGCAGCACTGTGTTAATAATTTTTAATAAAAGTTTAGTCATTGCGTCCGCAACGACACCGATCATTCATAAAACGATTCAACAGTGCCCTATTATAATTTTAATTGAGAAGTTTTCTCAAGTGATTTCTAAACTTTTTCTGTTGATAGAGATCAACAAACACATCAATCACTTTTGGATCAAACTGCGTGCCACTGTGTTGTTTCAATTCCTCGACGGCATCAGGGATCGTTAATGGATCTTTATAAGGGCGGCCTTGAATCATCGACTCAAAGGCGTCGACCACCGCCATGATCCGCGCCCCAATCGGGATCTGCTCTTTCTTCAAACCCGATGGGTATCCGCTGCCGTCATATTTCTCGTGATGATAAAGGATGATCGGCAAAACTGGCTTTAAAAATTCAACCGGCCGGATGAGCTCCGCGCTTCTCGATGGAAGGTCGCGGATGACCTTGAATTCTTCCGGCGTTAACTGACTGTTCTTGGCAAGCATTTCGTAAGGGACTTCCAAGGCGCCAGCGTCGTGCAAAACGCTCGCGTAATAAAGACAATCTATTCCCTTTTGTCGAATGTTCAGGCGTTCCGCCAAGGCCCGCGCGATGTGAAAATACGACGGGGTATGGGTGACCGTGACATGTCCTTTTTTCATCAACAGTTTGTCGATGAATTTGATGCTGCCTAAAATCGTCCTTTGCTGCTGCTCGTAAAGCTGTAAATTTTTGATCGCCGTCACCGACTGTTCGACGAACACCCCCAGCAGGTCTTTGTCAAATTTCGTGAAAGCGGGCTCTTCTTTATTGCGACGGACATAAACCGCCCCGACAATTTCATCGGAAACCAAAGGCAGCCCGATGAAGAAGTCCTCGTGGATCGAATAACCTTCAGTGACCGTCATCTCTCGTTTTGTCAATTTTCCAAAATCCTTTTTCTTGTCGAGCAGGATGTTGATCTTGTTATTGAACACCGCGATCAAAACGATTTTTTTCTTCTGTGGATCCAAAATCAAGATGCTCACCGACGAGGCCTTAATGAATTGGCACAAGAGCCGCGTCAAACGCAAGGACAGTTCTTTGACATTGTAGGTCGAGTTCACCAATCGGTAAACCATGTGCACCGCGGAAAGCATTTTGCTATAACACTGCTCAAAAGTAAGGTCTTGCGGGGCGTTCATGAGTTGTCAGACTTTCGTGTAGGGATTAAAAAATTTTTTATGCTCTTCCAAGGCAAAGCGATCGGTCATCGACGCGATATACCGGCAGATGATTTCATGTTTTCGCTTTTTTGAAAAATCCTTCCCACGCGGATAAGCGGAATACGGCATCTGCTGCGGCTCTTTCAAATATGCGTCAAACAAATCATTGAGGATACGCTGCGCCTTGGACGTCATGCGCACCACCCGATAATGATGATAAAGTTTTTCGTTGAGCAGGCTCTGCAAAAAATTGCGTTCTTTGGCCATCGTCGGGGTAAAACCGATGACCGGCTGCCGACAATTTTTGGCTTCCTGAGCGCTCTTCAATTTCAGCTTGCGCAATCGACCATCGGTGGCTTGCAAAAGGTCCTTGATCTGCATGTCGATCAATTGCTTGACGACTTGATACTTCAAAATTTCCCGATTCTCGGCCTTGCCCTTGATTGGATCAAAGGCCCGGCGCCAAAGTTCACTGTCCCGCAATTCCTCCTCGACAATACAGCCAGAAGTCAATCCATCGTCGATATCATGATTAAGATAAGCCAGCGAATCGGCGATATCAACCACCTGCGCTTCCAAGGTTGGGCCGTCTCTTAGGGTTTTTTGGTGGGCAGGGTCATCGTAAACCGTTTTGTGCTTCAAAATCCCGACGAGAACTTCCGCCGTGAGATTCAACCCGTCGAAATCAGGATAACGCTTTTCATGTTTGGCCACGATCTCATAACCATGCAGATTGTGATTGAACCCTTTGAGATGGACCTCTTTCATCCGTTGATCAAGGATTTCTTCACCGGCGTGACCAAATGGCGGGTGACCCAAATCGTGCGCCAAGGCAATGGCCTCAATCAAGTCTTCATTCAAACGCAGACTGCGGCCGATGGTGCGGCCGATCTGTGCCACTTCAATGGTGTGGGTCAGCCGGGTCCGATAATAATCGCCTTCAAAAACAATGAACACCTGTGTTTTGTATTCCAATTTGCGAAAGGCCTCGGAATGAACAATCCGATCACGGTCACGCTGGTAACAAGTACGGATCGGATGCTGCGGCTCTGGATGAGCGCGTCCTGATGAATCCTTGCTCTTCATGGCATACGGAGCAAGGATTTCATTTTCTAATTTTTCGATATCTTCCCTAGTACGCATAAAGGCCTGATCTTTATTTCTTTTTTTTCAATGTCCGTCGCTGATGCGACTTAACCAGCTGATCATACAACACCTGCATCGACTGAGAAATCACTTTGGTATGAGCGGTGATGGGCATAAAATTCGCATCGCCCAGCCAACGGGGCACAATATGGATATGCAAATGCTGAGGAAACCCCGCACCAGCTGTCCGCCCCAGATTGATGCCAATGTTATACCCTTGCGGCCGCAAGACCTCATCCAACAATTCCTTGGTATATTCAAGCAAGGCATAAAGGTCGGTCTTTTCTGGCGATGTCAACAGCGAAAGGTCTTTGACTTTTCGCAAAGGCACGACGAGACTGTGTCCGTTGTTATAGGGATAGATATTGAGGACCGCGTAGCAATACCGCGTCCTGACAAAAACAAAATTCTTGCGGTCATTCTTCTCTCGAGCGATGCGGGAAAAAACCTCGCCGGAATTTTTTTTGACAATCTTAGAGATGTATTTGCCCCGCCAGGGAGCCCAGAGTTTTTCCATGTTATTTCCTAATTTTGACGATCGTGGCCTTGACACCCTTTTCACTCAAATCCAAAAGGCCGTACGAACAATAAGGAGCAAACACATCATCATTCGGGCTGCCGGGATTGAAATAATGAACACCGTCGATCTTTTCGTTGAACGCCTGATGCGAATGCCCGAAGACCACAACATCAACCTTATCCTTAGCGAATTGCTTCTTGACCACGTCCAATATATTGGCTGGGGCCCCTTCGCCGTGAAAAAGACCTATCTTGTACCCCGCGCAATCCACAATCTGCCGACGGGGAAAGCGTCCACAGATCGCCGCGGTATCCATATTGCCATGGACCGCGCGCACGTCCTTGATTTTGGCTAAAACATCATAATCCGCCAAATCACAAAAATCACCCGCGTGAAGGATCAAGTCCACCGCCTTAAAATCCTCAAGCATGGATTTGGGCAACCCCTTCGAATGCGTGTCAGAAACCACTCCGATCTTCATGATTCCCGATGGATCGTCGGTTTATCAAATAGGTTCAGCAAGGTATTCAACTCGTCCCCATGCCAAATCCACATCCGTTCCTGCAAAGCTTTGATCCGGGCATTTTCTTCCATGTCCTCAAAAGAAATCACAATGCACTTCCGTCGTCCCTTTGTCGAAGACTTCTTGGCTTCTTTAACAATCGCGCTGATATCGTTCTCGGAGACGCTGTCCGGCTGTAAAAAAATCAGCCAGTCCGTTTCCTTGGCCGTCGCCTTGATCAAATCGAAATAAGCGCCAGTGGACTTACGCATTTTTGTCGGCACCGCCTCTTGAAATAAGGGAAGTTTGTATTTCCGGCCGTTGATATGGAAAGTTTCGTTTTCAAAACAAAACAACAGGTCCAATACCCTCGATGAGAAATCTTGCCTACGCTGCAAAAGGAAATGCCCCAGGCCCTTCTCGATCGTTTGATAAAATTCCTGCTGGCACTCCTCCTTGCTCCAAAGGACTTGCCGACGATTTTGCAGAACAAACCGCAGCCAGTATTTGAACAATTTGTCCTTCAGATAATAAAATCCTCCGTTTTCACAAACAACGCCCTGCTCAAGCAGCGGATTCAATTTCAACTTCACGTCATTTTGCCTGCCTAAAACCCGGCTGGCCAAATCTCGAAGTTTGCGTTTCTCGAGAGCGAGGGAGATCAAAATGCTGGGGACCAACTGATGGCCTTTGGTAGCAGAAATCTGCTGGACTGCCAATTCGAAATGTCGGCTCAACGTGCCCCAAGGATCAAAGAGGACATTTTGGATGGATTGCAAAAATAACGGCTTAAAAATTTCTTGCTGACGATGCGCCTCGCTCAAACGCTTCAACTCATCCGTAATCAACCGCAGGTATAACGGTTGCCCGCCGGTAAAATCCTGCAAAAAATGGACAAGATCGTCGTGGATCCTGAGTCCTTGAAAGCGCTCTTGGACCAATAGTTGGGTGGTGGCTAAATCAAAAGGCTCAACGGCGATGGTTTCAAAATTCCCAAAAAGCAAGGAAAGCCGTTCCGCGAGGATTTCTTTGGCCTTTGCTTCTTGCGAACTGGCCATGACATACAGACAACGCTTCTGCGTCATAATATTTTTTCCCAATTCCTGATAGACATCGGGAAAACCAAACTCTTCCAAATTCTGAAACTCATCAAAGATCAACACGCAATAGCTGTCGGTTTCTTGGGCCACGCGCTGCGGAAGATCAAGGATCTCACGATAGCACTCCGCCCATTTTTGCGTGACGAGCAATGATTGGATTTTTTTAATTCTTTTGATCGTCTGCGGGAGGTGAGGTTCAGCCGCTTCAATCAGCGTCGGAAGCGTTCCTAGCGTTGACAAAGGCTGGGCCGGCACGAATCGAGAAAGCAAACCGGTCAAGGTGGTTTGCACAAAATGAGGGAAATCGGAATTCTCTAAATCCAAGGTGATCGGAATGACGCGATCGAGATCCAATTCAAAGATGAACTTTTTTAACAGGGTGGTCTTGCCGAAAAAACGGCCGCCTAAGAGGGCCACGTTTTGGCGGTACCCTTCCCTTAAATCAAGGACACGGCGTTTCAGTAACGCTAAAATTTGCTCTCGGCCGAAAAAAGATTCCATAACAAAAATTCTTGTCCGTTATGATCTGGGCAGATAATACATCGGATTATCCGCCTGTTGATTCTTACGAATTTCGAAATGTAAAAAATCGGTTGAACCCGGCTCGCCCACTTTGGCAATCGGCTGCCCTTTTGAGCATAAGTCGCCGACCTGAACCAATGTCTGTGTATTCTGGGTATAAACCGTCAGAAATCCATCTTCGTGATCCAGAATGACCGTGTGGTCATAACCCATCAAATAATCAGCAAAAACAACCCGTCCCTGCCGCGACGCCAAAACTGGCTCATCAACTTGACTGACCTGAATATCAATACCTTGGCTTAAAAACGTCTTCTTGTTCTGTCCGTAATAATGCAAAACCTTGCCCTTGACCGGCCACGCGAAATCATCTTTATTGGGATCTTCTTGATAGCCCACAACCTCTTTGACTTGGGTAGCACCGGGAACAAAAATCAACTGGTCTTTTTCAATAAGGGCGGAATTGGTGATATCATTCATCTGCACCAATTGATCCAAATCCACATCATAGATCTTCGCGATTCGCCATAAGGTTTCGCCCTTTTTTACCTTATGATAAACGCCGTTCGCTTTATCCTGCGTCCCATCCTGACTTATGGTGGAGCAACCGGATAAAGCTAAGCAAAATAAACCAACAGCAAAAATCGCATTCTTAAAATTCATTCGTCCGTACATAAATTTGCAACCCTGTTAATACCTCTGGGGACAGCCCCTACTCAAGTGACACGTCTCAGGCGACAGGTCTCAAGTAACTTGTCACTTGAGACTTGCAACTTGCGACTTGGTGCCTGGGACTTGTTACTTTCCAGGGACAG
>JAHFFS010000199.1 GCA_023247815.1 Candidatus Omnitrophota bacterium | reverse complement strand
TCATCCGATCGGCCATCTCGCTTTTCTTCGCTTCTTGATATTGAGCGATTCCTTCATCAAACCAAAGTGGGAGATTTCGCGTATCACCAACGAAATCGTGCAAAACCAAATGGCTCACTTCATGAGGAAGTAATCCTTCGAAAAAATCTTGACTCTGCTTAAAGCTGGCGATGACCCGCTGAGTAACGCCCGGTTGATGACTGGCCGAAACCCCTGTTGACCATTCCGGCTGCCCAGTCTCTTCCATAAAAGATTTTTTGTCAGGATATAAATAAATCTGCACCCGCTGATCCCAAGTCCAAAAGTCCGAATAGCGCGTATACCCGATCAGATCTCCTATCTTGCTGTAATAGGACTCGGCCTCACGCAAAGTCTTTTGTGCCGAGCCCAAATCCGCGCTGTTGCGATACAGCACTGAAAAATGCTTGCTCTTTTCTTCAAGCCACTCCTGCGCGAACGCGAATGAGTCGAATCCCCCAATAAAAAAGCAAACCAATCCTATCCTTAAAAAATTCATCGATACCGTCCCAAATCAATTGGTCATGGCGTTGATTTGAAAGATTGGCAAAAGCATGGCAATCACAATGAATCCGACGAGAGAACCGATGACCAAGATCATCAACGGTTCCAGCAAAGTCGTCATCACCTTCATGGTTTCATTGGTTTCCGTATCATAATTTTCCGCGAGATCATTTAAAATTGTTTCAAGTGAACCCGATTCCTCACCAATGGCGACCACATGCCCGACGATCTCCGGGATCAGCGACGCTTCCTTCAAACTCTGCCCTAATGACCGCCCGGCCAGAAGTTCTTCTTGGCATTTGAACAATTGGTTCTGAATCAGCTCATTCCCAACCACCGGCGCGGACAATTTCAAAGCCCGGACGATCGGTACCCCACTTTTCAGCAAAAGACTTAAGGTCTGACAAAACCGCGCCATTTCAACCGCCAAAATGAACTGCCCGAAAAACGGCAGGCCCAGCTGGATTTGACTCAACGACGTTTTTCCAGCATTGGATTGAGCCCATTTCCTAAAAGAAAAAATGATAACGATCAAACCAACGAAAATTCCCCAAGACCAATCAATCAAAAATTTGCTGACCTTCATGACAATGATCGTGGCCATGGGCAGCGACTGATTTAAATTACTAAACAGGCCGGCAATCTTTGGCATGACTTTGGTCAAAATGAAATACACCGTCCCCATCCCTACCATCATCATCAACAACGGATAAGCCATGGCCGTCTTTACTTTGGAACTCAATTCATTTTGGCGTTGCAAATATCCAGCCACATCCCCCAAAGTCACATGCAGACTTCCCCCCTCCTCGCCAGCCTTGACCATGGTGACGTAAAGATGAGAAAAAATCTGCGGATATTCCGCCAAACAATCCGAAAACGAACGCCCTC
Organism: Candidatus Omnitrophota bacterium; assembly: GCA_023247815.1. GTDB lineage: Bacteria > Omnitrophota > Gorgyraeia > Zapsychrales > JANLHA01 > JAHFFS01. The sequence goes on along the minus strand of JAHFFS010000199.1, from coordinate 1,349 downwards.
CCCGGACACTGGCCCGGATACCATCAACAATCCCGCGAAAATAATCATTTTTGATTTGCGAGCCGACCAACTCTAAGGCCCTTAAAATGGGAACTCTGGATTTTAAAAGATTGACTAACTGGCGACTGAAAAGATAAAGTTCCTTGCTTTTTACCTTCCCTCCCTTAAGGACGGTTGACGAACGCCGTTTTGCCGCTGATCCACTGCTTTCTTCAACGGTCACCGGAATCAATCCCATTTGATTGATCTTCTCAACCGCTTCTTCTCTGGTCATCGCAACAATCTGACCTTCCTGAGTCTCCGCATTGGCTTTTTTGGCTCTATAAACAAAATTGGGCATGATTCAATTCCTTAGGGGTTATCATTTTTTTGCTGAAACTTAACCAAATTCGCTCGCACCAACCGATCCAATTTTGCCCGATCAGCGCTGGGGATGTCCAAATAATAAACAATCAGGCTATACATCGACGTGACGCTGTCCTGCTCAATCCGACAGACCTTGGCCAGACAGTCGATGCTGCGCTCGCTTTTGCTGTATTGGATCTTCAAATCCAAAATCGTCCCCAAGGGCAAAGGATCTTTAGCAACAAATCTTAAACCTCCGGCGCTGATGTCCTGCGTCAAACTGGAATGCATGACCCCATCGCTATCAAATCGACCCGGCTCTTTCGGATTCGGATTCAAGAGTTGATAACGCACTTCCACTTTCGCGTTCAAACGCGGATAGACACGGGAGTTATAATCATCCTTATTTCTGAGGATCTCTTCGCGGATGGTGACTGTTTTAGGCACGGCCGGAGCCGATGATGACGAGACCTTAACAGCACGGCTTTGTTTATCCAAAAAACTGTAATCGTCCTTGGCCGAGACGTTCATGATTTCCATCGGTGTTGTGATGCCATCCAAAATTTTTTTCCATCCATCCATGCGCAGCGTCTCCATGCCCTTCTGCATGGCAATGGCTTTGATGCGATCCGCCCGCTCTTTATTAATGATGGCCATCCGGATGTCTTCGTCAATCCGCAACAGCTCGTAAACCGCGGACCGGCTGCGGAATCCAGTTCCATTGCATTCTTCACAGCCTTTCCCCTGATAAATCTTGGCATGCGACGTGCTCTCCAAACCTAACGCCTCGACCATTTCTTCCCGTAATTCCAACAACGGAGTCTTGACTTCTTCCCGGCAATAGGGACAAATGTTTCGTACCAGCCGCTGAGCAATAAATGCCTCCACACTGGAAGCAACAAGGAACGGCTCAACACCCATTTCCACCAAACGGGTAACCCCACTCGCCGCGTCGTTGGTATGGAGTGTTGAGAAGACCAAATGTCCGGTCAAGGCGGTACGGA
>JAHFFS010000198.1 GCA_023247815.1 Candidatus Omnitrophota bacterium | reverse complement strand
TCACATCGAACGCTGGACAGAATTGTTCGGCGATGAGTATGTGAGCGCGGAGGTCTTGCAACGAAAAGGTAATGAAATCACTTTTCGTCTCACTGACGACGAAAATAAATCCTGGGTTTCCAAACGCTGGCTGCATAAGGAGCAAAGATTTGCTTTTGCTTCTCGGCATGAACCGATGTTTCCTTTTGTGTTTATGAAAATCCTTTGGCTTTACATTGAACGTGCGACGGGGACTGAGATGATTTGGATCCAAGATTTTGAAATGGATCCCAAATTTACGAAATTTACCGAAAAAGACATTGAAGGTTTCATCAATAAGCATTCGCAACATAATATGCAGATTTTTAAGCGCGTTATCGAAGAAGAGGCTGTCCGTACTGCTGGGGCAGTTTAACGATCATGCGCTTTTCAGAAAAGAATTTTGTTTATTTTTTGCTTTGCTGCGGATGTGTCACCATTCATTTTAACATTGCCGCGTTGGCAGCTGTTATCCCATCGATGGCAAGAGATTTTGGTTTGCCATATTTTCAGGTTGCTCAAATCAATTCCTATTATTTGATTCCCTACGGTTTGGGGGCGTTGTTCTACGCCCCTTTAACAAGGCATTTCTCTTACAAGTCGGTCTATGTTTGCGCGATGGGACTTTACGCCATCACCAGTTTTTGGTGCGCAAGGGCAGCAACACTTGAACAGTTGACCTGGGGGTTGGTTGTTTCGGGCATTGCCGCGGCCAGTGCTATTCCACTGGGGCTGATTATCATTGGTGAGCTTTTCGAAAAAAGTCGTCGTGGGCGGCTGGTTGGGTTGTTTTTCAGTGGCAGTTTTTTATCTTCCGTCGTTGGTATTTTGGTCAGTGGAATCGCTCATTGGCGTTGGTTGTTTTATTGTCCAGCCATTTTAGGGTTTTTGCTCTGTGTTACGATTTTCTATTTTCGTTCTCAGCATTTTTCCCATGTCCGTAGCGCGAAGGTAAGTTATCTTGAGGCCTTGAGGGTGCCACAGGTCCGTTGGGTCTTGCTTTTTATTTTCATTTTGAGTTTTCTCTATCATGGAGTCCATAAATGGTACGGCGTTTTTTTAGCCCAAGAATACGGTCTCAATAAACTCGCGATCAGTTTGTTTTTTCTTTTGGTCGCGTTGAGTGGTGCCGTCGGGCAAAACATTGGCGGATGGTTGTCTGATAAAAAGGGAAGGTTTGTCGCTTGTTTGATCGGGATATTGTTGTTAGGAATTTTTACGGCTTTGCTAGTTGGGCATTACCCGTTGTATTTCCTGGCCGTGATTCTTAGCCTTATCGCGGTGGGTTGGACCATTGGACATAATGGGATTTCTACTGTTTTAACCGACTTCCCTGACCATCATCGTTCGGAAATCGCCAGCCTCAACTCCGCGATCCGTTTTATCAGCGGTGGCATTGGCTTTTATATCAGCAGTTTATTTGTTCAACAGAGCTTCCAATGGACCTTTTTGGGGATAGGTTTCTTAATGTTGTTGGCTATTGGGGTTCTTTGGAAGGTCGTTCCCGCTTCGCAATAAAAAGTTCACATTTTAATGTTTTATAGTACTATAAGTATTTATAATCTAGACGAAAGGATGAAATATGTCAGATCTTAAAGGAAAGAATGCCATCATTACCGGGGCCAGCAAAGGGATTGGTAAAGCCATTGCCTTGCGTTTAGCCAAAAGTGGTGTCAATGTGGCCATTGCAGCCCGCACTCAAACGGATCTTGATCGAACAGTTAAGGAAATCAAGGCTGCCGCAGGAGTCAAAGTTTTAGGAATTGTTGCGGACGTGGCGAAATTGGAAGACCTTCAAAACCTTGTCGATCGAACGATGGAGCATTTTGGCGGTGTGGATATTTTGGTGAACAATGCCGGGGTCTCCAGTCAATATCCATTTGAGCAGCAGCCGATTGAGGATCTTGAAAAATTGGCGCACACCAATTATCTCGGTTATGTTCGCTTGATCCGTCTGGTGATCAACCATATGATTGAAAGGAAAAGTGGGGCCATCATCAATATGGTTTCTGGATCGACGCTTTGTGATCCGATTCCCAAAACATTTTTGACTTACAGTTCGCTCAAGGTTGGGTTGCGGGCATTTTTAAAGGGATTGTTTTGGGAGATGCGCGATCATGGGATCAAAGTCACGTCGATCTTACCCGGGGTTGTTGATACGGATTTGACGGGAAAATTGCAAAATATCACAGCAGAACAGAAAGACCGTTTGATGTCTGCGGATACGGTTGTGGACATGGTGATGTTCGCTTTATCGGTTCCAGCTAATGCGTGTCCGTTGGAGCTGGCTGTCATCAATCAACAGACACCGTGGACAAAACCGGTGATCGATTATTCGCAAAAGCAAGCGAAATGAAATGCAAGTCCCAAGTCCCAAGTTACAAGTCTCACGTCGTAAGTTTTAAATTTGGAAAAATTATTATTTTATCTTGAGACTTGTGACCTGTAACTGGGGACTGTAGAAAGGGGGTGAAGAAAAATGGATAAGACCGTTTATACGTTTCAAAAAAATAAGTTTCAGGAAGTGCGGGTCGGGATCCGTGAATTCAAAGGCAATGATCTGGTGGACATCCGTACCTGGACGATGACCCAGGGGTCCAATGAAATGGTTCCGACGGCAAAAGGCGTTTCTATCAACGTCCAATTGTTGTCAGAGCTTAAAAAAGCACTTGAGCAGGTTGAAAAAGAATTGAAAGCCAGTGGGTTGTCTAAATAGTTTGTTGTCCATATGTCTGGAATCATCGACGTACATAGCCATTATATGCCGCCGCAAGTG
>JAHFFS010000045.1 GCA_023247815.1 Candidatus Omnitrophota bacterium | reverse complement strand
GGAACAACATCGATATCACCAACGTCGACGCCAACCGGTTTGGTGACCAAGACATCAATTTGAAAGCGAAAAAGGGCACGATCGATAAGACCTCGGGTAAAATCCATTTGGAGAAAGATGTTGTTATCACCAGCGAAAGCGGCAGTACGATGAAGACTGATTCTCTGGATTGGGAAAAGGAAAAAGATCTGGTCAGCACCGATGATCTGGTTGTGATCACTGATAAAGGTATGCAGGCGGTTGGCAGGGGCTTGACCGCGCACCCTGGTCAGCAGACCGCGCAGATGCACAATGATGTGACAGTCAAGGTCAATACCGAACCGGAAAAACCTTTGGATGGACGGGTCGTGACCGTGACCTGTGACGGGCCCATGGAAGTGGATCAGGCAAAAAATATGGCGGTGTTTAACGTCAATGTGGTTGCGGTCCAAAGTGATCGCACGCTGAAAGCGGATAGAATGGAGCTTTATTTTGATCCGACGACCAAACAGATCAAACAAACGATTTGCATTGGTCACGTGATCATCGTGCAGGGTGAAAATGAGACCTACGCGGACAAGGCGGTTTACGACGGGCCGTCGCAGAAGCTGACCCTCACGGGCCGTCCGAAATTGATCATGCTCACCGAAGGGGAAGGGTCAATAGGCTCTTTCAAACAAAAGGAATGATTTCTTGAATCTCTTAGAAACAAAAGGATTGGTTAAAGCGTATGGCGGCCGCCGGGTGGTTGACGGCTTGAGCATCTCAGTCAACCGGTCTGAGATCGTCGGTATTTTGGGCCCCAACGGCGCGGGAAAGACGACGTCTTTTTACATGATCGTGGGGATCATTGCTGCCGATGAGGGACAGATTTTTTTTGATCAAATGGACATCACCAAAAAGCCAATTCATGATCGCTGTCGTTTGGGGATCGGCTATCTCGCCCAGGAGACTTCCATTTTTCGTAATTTGACCGTTGAAGAAAACATTATGGCGATTTTAGAAACTCTCGCGATCAGTCCACGGGAACGTCATCGTCGTTTAGAATCCCTTCTTGAGGAGTTGAACATCACACATTTGGCCAAGAGCAAGGCCTATACGTTATCGGGTGGTGAACGTCGCAGGCTAGAAATCACGCGGGCGCTGGTGACCAATCCCTCTTTCCTTTTATTGGATGAGCCGTTTTCCGGAATCGACCCGATCGTGGTGGCAGAGGCGCAGGAGATCATCAGAGATTTAAAAAAACGGGGTTTAGGGATTTTGTTAACCGACCATAATGTGCGTGAGACCCTCGCTATTACTGATCGTTCTTATCTGGTCGCTGATGGTCGGGTTTTGGTTTCGGGGACGTCGGAAGAGTTGATCAACGACCCTAAGGCCAAACGGATTTATCTGGGTGAAAAGTTCAAAATGTAAACAATAAAAAGAGACACGTCTCAAGTTGCAAGTCTCAGGTAAAAAAATGCTTGAGACTTGTCACTTGTTGCTGTTAAAGAAAGTGAGTTCGTATGAAAGTCGTTGTCAAAAAATTGGATTCATTAAGACGAGAGCTGTCTTTTGAAATTCCCAAGGACCGTGTTTCACAAAAGCTCGAGGAGGTTTATAAAGACCTCAGTAAAGTTGCCAAAGTTAAAGGTTTCCGTGAAGGCAAAGCCCCGCGGCAGGTCATTGAAAGGCAGCATGGTGAGTTAGCCAAAGAAGAAACCGTAAAAAAGTTGATACCGGAAGTTTATCATGAGGGGATCAAGCAGGAAAATATTGTTCCTTTGGATCTGCCGGAGATCCACGACGTGAATTTCAAAGATGGGATCATCACATTCAAGGCGCAGGTTGATTTAAAGCCCGAGATTAAAATCAAAAACTATAAAGGAATCAAAGTTCAGCGCAAGAGTTCCAAGGTCACTGAGGAAGAAATCAATAAGACGTTGGATTATTTCAAGAAGAGCACGGGGCAGGACGAAAGTTTGACGATTGATGATAAATTCGCTAAGGGGTTAGGTTATCCGAGTCTCGACGCTTTCAAGGAATCGATCTCCCGGCAGATGGAGATGGACAAAGACCGTCACAATCGTCTGGATGTTGAAAACCAGATCGTCGATCATTTGATCAAGGAATCAAAGCTTGATGTTCCAAAGTCAATGGTCAAACGCCAACTGGATTATCGTCTGCAGGAATCCAAGAAACGGATGAAGCAGCAAGGTGTCACCGAAGTCGAAATCAAGAAAAAGGAACCAGAAGTGATTAAGGAACTGGAACCCATTGTTGAAAAAGATGTTAAAATTTATTTAATTTTTGATAAAATAGCCGAGCTCGAAAGCATCACGGCCAAAGAAGGAGAACAGTTTACACAAAAGGTCATGGAGTTTCTGCTTAAGGAAGCTGAGTGGCGGGAAGAACAGAGTGTCAAATAACAAGTCGCAAGTGACAAGTTGTTGATCAAATTTGTAATAAATTAAAAAACTTTTAGCAAAGGAGAGTCGCGTCATGCAGCCTCAATCACAAACATTAGTTCCTATGGTGGTCGAGAAATCCGGGCATTCCGAGCGGGCTTATGATATTTATTCCCGTCTGCTTAAGGACCGGATCATTTTTATCGGGACCCCGATCGACGATAATGTGGCCAATTTGATCATTGCCCAAATGCTCTTTTTGCAGAGCGAAGACGCCAACAAAGATATCAACGTTTATGTCAACTCTCCGGGTGGATCAGTTACGGCGGGATTGGCGATTTATGACACGATGCAATACATCAAACCCGATATCCGAACATATTGCCTGGGGCAGGCCGCGAGCATGGGCGCGGTTCTTTTGGCGGCCGGCAGCAAGGGCAAGCGCTATGCCCTTCCTTATTCAAGGATCATGATTCATCAACCCTGGGGCGGGGCGCGCGGATCAGCGAGCGATATCTCCATCCAGGCCAAAGAAATTTTACGCATGAAAGATGATTTGAACAAGTTGTTGGCGCGGCATACCAAACAGCCACTTGAGAAGATCGAAAACGACACTGACCGCGATTATTTCATGTCGGCCGCCGAGGCCAAGGATTACGGTTTGGTCGACGAGGTTTTAGAGTTTAAGAAAGGAAAGTAGTTTATGAAACGCAATTTGCTATTGACGCCTGGACCAACACAGGTTCCAGCCAGGGTCTGTGAGGCATTGAGCCGTCCGATCATCCATCACCGAACTCCGCAGTTCCAGGTTTTTTTAAAAGAAGCGATTGAGGGTTTGAAAGAAATTTATCAAACCAAAAACGACGTTTATATCTTGGCCTCCTCGGGAACCGGGGCCATGGAGGCCAGTGTTTGTTCTTTATTGTCTCCTGGTGACAAGGTGATGATTGTTGAAGGGGGAAAATTCGGTGAACGCTGGACAGAGATATGCCAGGCTTATGGGATCCCAACGCAAGTCATCAAGGCTGAGTGGGGGAAGGTCGTTGGTCCTAAAATTGTTGAGGCGGCGCTCAAAAAAGATAAAACGATCAAGGCGGTTTTTACCACTTTGGCGGAGACATCAACGGGTGTGACATTTGACATCAAAAGTTTGGGGAAGGTGGTCAAGGAAACTCCCGCGGTTTTGGTCGTTGACGCGGTCAGTGGATTAGGTGTTGAAGACATGAAGACCGATGCTTGGAGTGTTGATGTTGCGGCATCAGCTTCACATAAGGGGTTGATGTTGCCACCGGGGCTAGGATTTGTTTCCATGAGTGCAAAGGCCAAGACCTTGATGGTCCATTCCAAATGTCCAAAGTATTATTTCGATTTGCGAGCTTATGAGAAAGTCCTTGCAAGCGTTGACACTCCCTACACGCCGGCGATAGGTTTGGTCGTGGCGCTGCTTGAGAGCATGAAGATGATTAAGGAAGCGGGGTTGGAGAATCGATTCGCTCATTACCGGCGGCTGGCTCAGGCCACCCGTAAGGGTGCTTTGGGGCTGGGGTTGAAACTTTACGCGGATGAATCTTGCGCCTCCAATGTTTTGACGTCCATTTGCGTCCCGAAAGGGATCGACGGAGAAAAGCTGGTCAAGATCATGCGCGATCAACATGGTGTCAGCATTGCCGGCGGTCAGGCCGAACTTAAAGGCAAGATCATTCGGATCGCGCATATGGGCTGTCTTGACGAATACGATCTTTTAACTGGGATCGCTTGTTTGGAAAAAGTTTTGCGAGAGCTCGGGTATCGATTTGAACTGGGCGCCGGCGTTGCTAGCGCGCAGAAATTTTTAAATGGGGGACTGTCCCTTTAGGGGCTGTCCCCAAAAAATGAAAGAGGCTGATTTCATGAAGATCCTTATCAGCGATTCGTTGGCGCAGGAAGGGATCGCGATTTTAACCGCGACTCCGGGGTTCCAGGTTGACTGCAAATTCGGATTGAAGCCCAATGAACTCAAGGCCATCATTAAAAATTATGATGCCTTGATTGTCCGCAGCGGGACCAATGTGACCGCCGACATCATCGAGGCAGCGTCGAGTTTGAAAGTCATTGGACGGGCTGGTGTTGGCATGGATAACGTGGATTTGAAAGCCGCGACCAGAAAAGGTGTCGTGGCCATGAACACCCCATCGGGTAATACCACGTCGACCGCCGAACATACCATGAGTTTGATTTTGGCCCTGGCCCGCAACATCCCACAGGCTTGCTCATCGCTGAAAAGCGGATTGTGGGAACGTTCTAAATTCAGTGGTGTCGAACTTTACGGCAAGACATTAGGGATCATCGGTCTGGGCCGGATCGGATCAACTGTCGCCAAGATGGCGAAGGGGTTCGGTATGAAGATCATTGCCTATGACCCTTATCTCACCAAGGATGTGGCCGATAAGATGGAAATTGCCATGGTCTCTTTTGAAGGATTGCTTGAGCACTCCGATTTTATTACGATCCATATTCCAAAAGCCTCTGACAATAAGAGCCTGATTTCTGATATCGAACTTGACATGATGAAACCTTCGGTCCGTTTGATCAACTGTGCCCGAGGAGGAATTGTCGACGAGCAAGCCCTTGTGCGCGCTCTCAAAACAAAAAGGATTGCCGGATGCGCCGTGGACGTTTTTGAACAAGAGCCACTGCCGGCAGGTTCGGAATTGTTAAAGTTAGATAATTGTGTGCTGACCCCGCATTTGGGGGCAGCCACGTCGGAAGCGCAGATCAATGTGGCGATCGAAATCGCGGAAGCGGTGCGTAACGCTTTGTTAGGCAAGGGAATCGTTAACGCGGCGAATTTTCCGTCGGTCACGGCCGAGGCCTATAAAATCCTTGAGCCGTATATTGATTTGGCGGAACGGATGGGGAAATTTTCTGGACAGCTCGTCGAGGGTGCGATCTCCCATATCAAGATCATTTACAGCGGTGAGATGACAAAACACAAAATCACTCCGGTCACCATGGCCTTTGTCAACGGCATTTTATCGCCCATCTTGGGGGACACCGTCAATTCGATCAACGCGGTTGATATCGCCCGTGAGCGGGGGATTAATGTTCAGGAGATCCTGTCGAATAAAGAAGAAGAATTTGTGAATTTGGTCAATGTCGAAATCAAAAGTGAGAAAGAAGATTTCACGATCTGGGGGACTTTGTCGGGAAATTCGCAGCCACGCATTGTTAAAGTCAACAACGTTTACGTTGAGGCCAGTCCGCATGGGAACGTGATTTTTATTAACAACAATGACAAGCCCGGCATCGTCGGCGCGGTGGGGATGATCCTTGCCGAGAATAAAATTAATATTGCCGGGATCACCTTTGGCCGGGAAGCCCCGGGTGGATTAGCGGTCAGTGTGGTTAACGTGGATAGTGATGTCTCTGCGGCGACGATCGAAAAAATCAAGAAAACCAAAGATATTTTGTTTGCCAAATTGATCAAGATTTGAGCGCGCGGCTATGAATCTGAGCTGGGGTGAATGGGTCCGTTTTGCCGCTCTTCCGGCCTTGAGGGCGGGATTAGCAGATAGCATCAATCCGGGAGGGTTGTTGGCGCTCTTGCTCTTTTTCTGTTTTCTTTATTTTGTATCGACGGTGGGGGGTAGGATTTTTTATTCCGGCTGCTTTTTTTTAGCGGCCGCCGTCATTTGGATCACTGTTTTAAATACGGGGCTGTTTGATGGATTCTTGATTTCCAAAGGTTATGGTCGGTTTTTGCATTGGAGTTTTGTTTTTTTTGTGACGTTTGATTTTATCATCGGCATCATCCTTTTGCGGGACTGGTGGATTACTCTGAAATCGCGTCGGGAAGAACGATTGCTGGTAACGTTTCCATTTCTTGAGCAAACGCGAGAAGGCATTAAGCCGAAGGGTTTTTGGCAGAACAGGGCCGTATTGATGGTGTTGTCTTTGCTGGCCGCGGGGGTTGCCATGCTTTTGGCCGTTGCCTGGCCTCCCAATATCTATGTCACCATCATTCTCTATCAGTTGACCTTGCCTGGGTATCTGTGGAGAGCTGGATTTTTGTTGTTGCTTTATAGTTTTGGAACCATTTTCCCGACGCTGACGGCCTTGGTGGTCCTCGATCGGATTTTTATTTCCAGGAAAAGGGTTGTCCGTTTGCCAAATGTTCTAAGTAAAGTTCAAATCATCTCGGCAGCGGTTTTTTTATCCTATGCCATTTCGTTCACTTTTTTCTATATATGGTGAGGTGATCCAGATGAATACAGTTGTTGTCGGTGCGCAGTGGGGAGATGAAGGCAAAGGAAAACTCATCGACTTCCTTTCGAAAGATGTTGATATCACGGTCCGTTATCAGGGTGGGAACAATGCTGGCCACACGGTTGTGGTTGGAACCGAAGAGTACATTTTTCATCTGTTGCCGTCCGCCATCCTGCACAGTGATAAGGTCTGCGTGATCGGCAATGGTGTTGTCGTCGATCCCCCAGCGCTGCTCAGTGAACTCAAAGACCTTAAGAAGCGCGGCATTACGGTAACACCAAAACAATTGAAGATCTCCGGGTTTTGTCATGTGGTGATGCCGTATCATCGGATTCTCGACAGTCTGCGGGAATCGGTCCGTAAAAATAAAATTGGCACGACTGGCCGCGGCATTGGTCCTTGCTATGCCGATAAGGTGGCCCGCTGCGGGATCCGCATGATTGATCTTTTAAATCCGCGGATTTTAAAGTCAAAACTGGAAGACAACTTGGCCGAAAAGAACCAGATTTTTAAGAAAGGATTTGGTGCCAAAGAGTTTGTTTTCGACGAGGTCTATCGCGATTACCTCGCTTACGGCCGTAGAATCAAACCCTTTATTTTTGATACGGCGATTTATTTGAACCGGGCCATTGATCAGAAAAAATCCATTTTGTTTGAAGGGGCCCAAGGGACTTTTCTCGACATCGATTTTGGAACGTATCCTTTTGTCACATCCTCCAATTCGATCGTAGGAGGAGTGTGTCCTGGCAGCGGCGTGCCGCCGATGAAGATTGATAAGGCCGTGGCCGCGGTCAAGGCCTATACGACGAGGGTGGGGGAGGGGCCTTTCCCAACGGAATTTCCCACTCGCCTGAAAGACATCGTACAGAAGGCCGGAAAAGAATTCGGAGCGACAACCGGCCGGCCTCGACGCTGCGGCTGGTTTGACAGCGTCTTGGTGCGCTATTCGCTGATGATCAACGGGATTTCGGAGTTGGCGATCATGAAGCTCGACGTGTTGGATATTTTAGAAAACATTAAGATCTGTACCGCGTATCAGTATCGGGGTAAGACCTTTAAAGAATTTCCAATGGATTTTGAAGTGTTATGCAAAGCCAAGCCGGTTTATGAAACGCTGCCGGGATGGAAATGGCCTACCAAAGCGGTGGAGGAGTATAGCAAACTTCCTGGCAATGCTCGTCGTTATTTGGAGCGCCTTGAGGAGTTGCTAAAAGTCAAAATTCGTTATGTCTCAACTGGTTCCAAGCGACATGAAACAATTATCCGATATTAGCTTGACTTTAAAAAAGTGCTATGATAATGTGAAAAACATCTAAGGAGGAAGACATGTCAAAAATTTTTCGCGCGATAACCCTTTTAACAGGGCTCATCTTCATATCCATCAATTTAGCTGGTTGTACGGTGATCTTCCAAAAAGGGCGACGGAAAGATGTTGAAAGGATTTCCGCGTTAAAACAGGAGCTTTCGGAGTTGGAGCGGGCCAAACAAGAACTTGAAGATCGGCTGCGAAACGAAATCAATGATAAAGAAGTTTCGGTGCAAATGGCGGAACGGGGTTTGGTCATCACCTTTGTTGCCGAGGTCCTTTTCGATTCCGGAAAAGCGGAATTGCGTTCAGAAGCTTTTGAAAGATTGGACAAAGTCTCGAGCGTCCTGCAGACAACTGTGAGGGATCTGAGTGTCGGGATTGAAGGGCACACTGATAACGTACCCATCAAAGTATCCAATTGGAAGTCCAATTGGGAATTGTCTTCAGCCCGGGCCATGAGTGTTTTGCATTATTTGATTGAAAATCATCAAATCGATCCAGCCCGTCTGGCCGCGACCGGTTATGGAGAATTTCGTCCGGTGGATACCAATGACACGGTTGAAGGCCGTCAGAAAAATCGACGGGTTGAAATTGTGATCCTGCCCAAGACAGCGAAGACGGCGGGACAGGAACCGGAAGTTGCTCCATCGTCGGAAAACCTCAAATGATTTTAAAAAGGATTGAACGCAAAGCAAGGAGGAGAATCCGTGAAAAGTAGAGCGTTACCAGTAGCTGTTGCTGTAGCGATCATCGGATGTGTTTTGGCGGTCAGTGCCAATGTTACCACCAGTAAGATGCAGGACCAATTGATGCAGGAGCGTTATTTACGGATGGTGGCGGAACGAAATTTAGAAAAGGCCAAAGGACAGATTCAAGGTTTGGAATCGGATTTTGCGGATGCCAAAAATAAGATCGATAATATTCAAGGAATTTTAACTCAAGGAAAATCGGCAAACGCACAAATGAATTCCGAATTGAGTTCTTTGCGCCAAGAAAGTCAGACATTGCGACAGCAGGTCGTTAATCTTCAGCAGGAACTTCAGCAGGAAATGGATAAGCAGCA
>JAHFFS010000044.1 GCA_023247815.1 Candidatus Omnitrophota bacterium | reverse complement strand
GCCGAGTTTTGAAATCACCGGTTCGGGATCAGCGTTGATGTAACGATCAAAAAGCATTTTTGCTTCCGACGGTGTTTTGGCCATCAGCACGGCCTCGCCGTATTCATCGTAGCCGGGCCGTCCCGCTCGACCGGCGCACTGTTTGTATTCGCAAGTGGGGATGTGGGCTGAACCAAGGCCACTTTCAAAACGTTTGTAATCACGGATGATCGCCCGTCGGGCCGGGAGGTTTACCCCAGCGGCCAAAGTCGGGGTCGAACAAATCACCTTGATCCAATGGCTTTTGAAATGGTCTTCGATCAGCTTTTTCTGATTGGGTTTCAATCCCGCGTGATGAAAGGCCACCCCGTGTTTGATTGTTTCCGCCAACTCACGGCAGATCTTCGTCGAATCGTCAGCGGATCCCAGGACCTGTTTGGACAATTTGTTTAAAATATTTTTTTCTTCCGCCGATAAAAGCGGGCCAACGCTTTTACATAATTGGCGGCTGGCTGCCTGTGCCGACCGTCGAGAATTAACAAAAATCAAAACCTGTCCTTGGCCGGCCAAAGTGTCGGTTGTAAGACTGTTGAGAGGATCGCTGGATTTTTCTTCGACCAGTCGGTCGGCAAAATTGACAAATCCGATTTTTTCTTGGCAGTACACGCCTTCCCGAAGGGGAATGGGCCGCCAAGTGCTTAAGACCAATTCCGCCTGCAGCCAGTCCGCCAGTTCCTGGGCGTTAGCAACGGTGGCACTTAAGGCCAACAGTTGGGCTTTGGGATTAAGCTGTTTGATACGAGCGGTCAAGATTTCCAGCGTCGGGCCGCGAGCGCCGTCATTGATCAAATGGATTTCATCCAAAACCACGGTGCCGACATTCTCGAGCAGCCAGCGGGCCCGGTTGCGCAAAAGGGAATCGACCTTTTCCGCGGTCGCGATCAAGATTTGGTATCCACTCAAGTATTGTTGGGGACTGGTGGTGTCACCGGTCGCGATCCCTACCTTGATTCCTAAAGGAGAGTATTTTTTTTAAAATCTTCATACTTCTCGCTGGCCAGCGCTTTTAAAGGCACGATGTAGAGACATTTACCAAAGCCGTGGTAGATCGATTGCAGCATGCAGAGTTCAGCCACAAAAGTTTTTCCGGCCGCGGTCGGGACTGCCATGAGCAAATTTTTACGATCAAGGGCACCCATGGCAATGGCCTCGGCCTGCGGCGGGAAGAATTCATTAATGCCCAGCTGCTCAAAAATCTCGGCAATTTTGAACGGGAAATGGTATTTGGCGAGTGTGGAAGTGATTTGCATATTTTTTTTCATTACAACACAGCCAGTTTTAAAAGTCAATCTTCGTTTGGGCAATTTACTTACTGAGGTCGCAAGTTCCAAGTCGCAGGTCACAAGTCTCAAGTAACTTGTCACATGAGACCGGAGACTTAATCCATCCCCTTTCAGATGATTTTTATTGACCACCAACAGCAATCCTCATATAATCGTAACGCATTATCCTATAGATACTTTTAGTCGTACTATGAAAGCTGTTATTCAGCGAGTTAAGGGATCTTCGGTTTCGGTTGATGGGAAGATCATTGGCCGGATCGGTAAGGGCATGTTGGTGTTGCTTGGGGTGGCCAAAGGGGATACTGATCGTCAAGTTGAAGATTTGGTTGCCAAGGTTACCCACCTGCGGATGTTTGAAGATGAGCAGGGGAAGATGAACCTTTCCGCGAAAGAATGCCAGGCTGAATTCTTGGTGGTTTCGCAATTCACCTTATTAGCCAATTGTGATAAAGGTCGTCGTCCTTCGTTTGACGGGGCAGCTGCTCCTGAGCAGGCCAAGGTGATTTATGAATTGTTTATCAGCAAATTGCGCAGCCACAATTTTAAAGTCGAGACTGGTCAATTTGCCGCGATGATGGATGTTTCGCTCGTCAATGACGGACCAGTGACTTTTGTTTTGGATGGGTAAGAAGTTTTATGACGATCATTGACACGCATGTCCATTTGGATCACCTGGAAAATCCCGAGCAGGCGTTGCAAGAGGCGAGGGGCGCGGGTGTCGAGGCCCTTGTTGCCGTCGGTGTTGACTTAGCATCATGCCGCAAGAATTTAGATTATCAAAATCGGATTTCCGCTCCGCGGATTTATCTCGGTTTTGGAATTCATCCTGGCAACATCAAGAGCGATGAGATCGAAGAGACGATTTTATGGATACGGGAACATCATGAAAAAGCGCAGGCGATTGGCGAGATTGGGTTGGATTTTTGGTACAAATGGGCGCGTAGAGATAAAGAAAAGAAGGATGAGCAGCGACGGGTTTTTGCCAGGCAATTAGCTTTGGCCAAAGAGTTTGATCTGCCAACGGTGGTTCACGCGCGCGGCACATGGCGAGAAGCTTTTGAAATGACGAAACAGGCTGGAATCAAGCGGGCGGTGTTTCATTGGTACAGCGGCCCGCTCGATGTTTTAAAGGATATCATTGACGGTGGTTATTTTGTTTCGGCTTCCCCGGCCTTGGCCGATTCTCCACAATCGCGTGAGGCCATTCAAAATGCCCCGATCGAACAAATTTTGATTGAAACCGATAGCCCGGTTTTTTTTCGTTATCGGGACCAAGGAGGCGGATTCATGGCCGCCCCGAAAGATGTTTTTAGTACACTCAAGGCCTATGTCGAACTTAAGAACATCGACGGGGACCTGGCCCGCGTGCAATTCAATCGCAACGCGCGGAATTTTTTTAGGATGAATGATTTGCCGGATTGTTAAAATGAAAGGAATGTAGGGATGAAGAAAAATTTACAAGTCGTTATCGTTTTTGTGTTCATGGCCTTTGTATCGGCGGGCGTTTTTTATTTACTGAGTTCTCAAAATCGGGTTGAAATCACACAGGTCTTACCAGAAAAGCCGATCGCGTATTTTCGTTTGAATGAACTCGGAAAAATCTGGCAGGAGTATCAGCAAACTCAACTCTGGAAAAAGCTTACCGCGATAAAAATTGTCGGGCTGCTCGAGGAAGTTGGCACGCCGTCGCAGGACTTAGATGCTATCAAACGTGTCAAGGAATTCGCTGAATCACCGGTCACACAGATTGTATTTGATAAATTTTTTAGTCAAGAGGCTGCCTTGGCCGTTTATCCCATGGATCCGAATGATTCCGGAACCCCTGATCTTAAGAAAATGGCCGAGCACATCTATCTGGTGCTCCGTCCTAAACCAGAAGCCCAGTTCGCGGATGTGATCGGCAAGATTTTTACAGTCTTCAGTAAGGGCGTTACCTATCAAGAGGAAGACTATCAGCAATTTAAGATCCATCTTTTGCTTGCCAATGACGGGACCTTCAGTGTGGGGTATGTGCAAATCAAAGATCTTTTGATCGTTGGGGTAGGAGACAAACCGGCCAAGACGGCCGTCGATATCTGGCTCAAAAAGGATAAGGCTTTAGGTGATGACACACAGTTCATTTTGGCAAAAAACAGCTTTTTAGATAAGTCTGATTCCGAAGGTTATTTCAATTATGGTCTTTTTGTCCCCGCGTTGAAAAATTTGGCACTGCAACTGCTGAAACAGCAGCAGTCGCTGCAGACGGATTGGGAAAAGAACGCTGAGTTCGTCGAGAAACAGTTGGATCAATCCTTTGCCCAGATGAAAGGGATGGAACTCATCGCTTCTTCTGGTCAAGGGGTCACGAAAGCCATTTCGAAAATGGACGTTCATTTTGACCCGGCGCAGATGGATCCGGATTTGGCTAAACTTTACGCCTGTCGCCCGTCGGACGACAATCAAAGCCTCAAATTTACACCACAAAATGTTTTGGCGTACCAGTGGACCGGCTGTTATGACTTTTCGTACTATTGGCAGCAGATCAAAAATGAGCTTGAACGCGCGCGTCAGGAGGCTCCGGTACCAGCTGAGGGCGGGGCTGAGAGCGTGATTTCCGCTTTGGAGAAAACCCTTGGTTTGAGCATTGAAAAAGATATCCTGCCGGTCTTGGGCGACGAGGTTGGTGGTTACTTAACGGACGTGGAAATGAGCAGCATTTTTCCGATTCCGCAATTGACCTTTTTTCTGAAAGTGACCAGCCAAGAAAAAGCCCAGGAATTGATGGATCAGCTGATCAAGCTGCAGCCGTTCTTTCGTCCCGAAGGGCAGGACGTTGAAGGATACAAATTGTATTCCATCAATGTCCCGATGGTCAGTCGCTTTCAGCCGGGATATGTTTTTATCAGCGATTTTTTGTTGATCAGTTCAAATAAGGAATTGTTGGAACAGTCGATTCATGCCTATAAAGGGCAGTCTCCTAATCTGACCGCAAACGCCGGCCTCAAAGAATTGAACATCGATTTTAGCGATCATGCCAGCAGTTTGTTTTTTCTGCAGACTGACGGGTTGATGAAAAAAGGCGAACAGTTCGTCGATTGGGGCAACTCTTGGTATTCACTGCAGATGTCTCGGCAGGAGGCGATTAAAACCGGAAGTGAAAAGCGCCTGGCTGATATGAAGAAGCAGATCAAGAAGGATGAATCTGACTTGGAAGGTTTAAAGTCGGAATATCGGGCCGTCAACGACCGCGTGAACGCGGGAGAGGTTGTTGAGCCGGGGGTGTTGGATGAGCTTCATAAAAAAATTGATCAAAAGCGGCAGGGCATTCAAGCCGCGGGAGAATCTTCCAAAGAATTGGAAAAAATGATCAAAAGTTATGACGACCGGAAGGGGATCAGCGCGGAAGTACGGCAGAAGCTGATTGACGAGGCCATTAAGCCTTTCCTGCAAGCGCTCTCGTCGATGAAAGCGATCGCGGCAAAAACAATTTTTAAGGATAAATTGGTGGAGAGTTGGTTTTATTCCAACGTTGAGTAAGTGGTTTGACTCAATTATCATCGCGAGAGGCCTTTTTTACGATGAGACATCCTTTGACGGAGCAGGTGATTGATGAAGCGATCTAGCGGAAAAAAATGTGTACTTGTATGGATCGTTTGCTTTTTTTTGTGTTTTTCATTCTCGGGCTGTTCGCTTTTAAAGCTGCCTTTCGCGCTCGCTGGTCAAATCATCGAGATTGCTAAACGGATGCCCAAGCCACCGCCTTGGGTCTTTTTTTAAAAGAGGGGGGTTGTCCGGGGACTGTCCCTAGAAAGTAACAAGTCCCAGGCACCAAGTCTCAAGTTGCAAATGACTTGCGACCTGCGACCTGAAACATGAGACTTAATGAGGGACTGTCCCCAGGATGTTTCAAGTCAGGTGTGCATTTATGAAGAATCTTAAAAGAAAAAATATTTTATCGTCGATCATGAGCGTTCTGGTGATCGGTATTTTTGTGGGCAGCAGTTTTTTTGCTTATCAGATGTTTAGGGATGTGATGAATCGCCGTAAAGTTTTACAAGACATGATCGTGCGTCTTGAGGCGGACTCGCGCATTTCTGAGGTGTTGGTGACGAATGTCGAATTTAATCCCATCACCCAAGAGCACATGACCACGATCAAATTTTTGGAATACGACGCGATGGGGCGGCCCATGGCACCAAAATATTTTACCTTTTCCGGAAATATCATCCAGTTTCAGTCCTTGGTTGTTCGTTTCGCGGATGTGCATGTGCGGATGGCCGATGCCTTAAGGGGCAAGAGCGTTTATCTTTTTTGGAAAGTCTTTATGCTCAATGGTGAAAAAACGCAGGAATACCCTATCACGAACGTGAACGAGATCCCGGCTGGATATAAAGTCGGCGAGACCGCGAGCAAATTTGAAAAAGAGATCTGGCAGGAGTTTTGGAAAGTGGCCTTGGATTCAAAATGGGCCAAAGGCAAAGGGATTAAGAATGCCCAGATTGAGGCCCCGGGAACCAAATTCATCCCCGGGATTCTTTATACGCTGGTGATCGAACACGACGGAGGGATCCGCATTGACAGCGAAGAAATCCCCGAGGTCTTAAAAGGAGAAAAGTTGTAAAATGGTTTCGCGCGTTCCTTTGATTTTTTTGACAAATGTCTTTCTGCTCCTTTCGGCCGCCCATCTCGACGCTGATATCATCCAACTCAAATCGGGAAAGAAAATCGAGGCCAACGTTGTCGAAAGCAACGACCGTGTTGTTAAAGTGAATATCCAAGGGGCCGTTGTCAGTCTTGATCGCTCACAGGTCCATTCCATCGATTGGGCGGACCGAAGCGACGAAAATGATTTGAAGACATTGATGACGACGTTTCATGATTACAAATCAGCCCTCGACAGCGGTAATTGGCAGAAGATCACAACTTATTTGAGCAGTCGCGCCATTCAGGAAATCGGCGCGCAAACGAACCGTAATGATCTTATCGCACAAGTTCAAAAAAACTTTCCTCATCGGATCAATGTGATTAAACACAATATCAAGGGAAGTGAAGCGCTGATTTTTGCCACCTCAAAATTGCAAGGGCAAGCCGCGCAAGGCATCATTGTTTTTCGCAAAGAATGGGGAAAGTGGCGGATCGACCGGGAGATGTGGAAGGCCCTCTAAAAATTTTTTGTTTTAAGTGGAGAAGGCATGGCAAGGCTTATTCAAAAAGCGTCCATCATCAAAGCCGCAGGCAATAAACCCAAGATCATTGAAGAGTTTATCGGACGGGTCAATTCGCAGACAGCTGACATCAGCATCGCACGGATGCAAAGTCCGTCGGGTTGGCAGGAGCCGGGGCAGACCCCGGAGTTCGACGAATACACGCTTGTTTTAAAAGGGGTGCTGAGGGTCAAGACCAAGAAAGATTTGATCGACGTGAAGGTGGGTCAAGCCATCATCGTCAGTAAAGGTGAATGGGTCCAATATTCAACACCCAACGCGGATGGGGCGGAGTATATCGCGGTGTGTTCGTCTGCCTTTTCTCCAATGACGGTTCATCGAGATGAAAATTAAAAAAGAAATTTGGCAGGATTTTTTATTAGCGTTGTTGACCTGGAATGGCCTTTGTTTCATATCTTACGCCATCGCTAAGGGTAAGTTTTTTCTTTCTCCCTTAATGATCATTCTGACGGGTTTTCTTTTCGCCGGATTTATGATTGTGATCAAACATAAGGTGGCTGGTGAAGAATAAAGAAATCGCGCGAATTTTTGAACGGATGGGGACGCTGCTTGAAATCCAGGGTGAAAATGTTTTTAAGGTCCGGGCGTATTTTAAGGCCGCTGAGAATTTGCAGCATTTGGCGGAGGACGTTGTCCAATTGAGACAAGAAGCCCGGCTGGAGGAAATCCCGGGCATCGGCAAGGCCTTGCGGGAAAAAATTACGGAATATTTGGACCTTGGAAAAATTCCCGCCTACGAAGAGCTCATCAAAGAAGTGCCGGAGTCGCTTTTGGATATTGTGCATATCCCGTCGGTGGGACCGAAGAAGGCAAAATTATTTTATGATGAACGCAAGATCAAAAATATCGAGGAGTTAAAAAAGCAAGCTGAGGAAGGTGGGCTCGCCGGCCTTCCCGGGATCAAAGAAAAAACGATCGCCAACATCCTCAACGGGATCAGGATTGTGCAGGCCGGGCAGGAGCGGATGAACTTAGGAACGGCGATCCGGACGGCGGAAGAGTTCATTGCTCAGCTTGAAGTTTTAAAAGAGGTCAAAAGGATCGAAGTGGCTGGGAGTCTGCGTCGAGCCAAGGAAACCATCCGTGATATTGACATTTTGGTGGATTCTTCTGCCTCCAAAAAAGTCATGGACACCTTTGTCAATCTCCCCCAGGTTAAAAGTATCAACGGTCACGGCGAAAGCAAATCGTCGGTGATGACCAAGGAGCATGTGCAGGTGGATTTGCGCGTCGTGGAGCCGGACCAGTTCGGCGCTGCCCTGCTCTATTTCACGGGATCAAAAAATTTTAACGTCAAGCTCCGGCAGATCGCGATGAAGCAGCAGATGAAAGTCAACGAATACGGGATTTTTTCAACGAAAGGCACTGAGGAGCAACGGGTCGCTGGTAAGACCGAAGCGGAGTGTTTCTCGGCATTGGGATTGCCATATGTGCCGCCGGAGTTGCGGGAAGATATTGGTGAAGAACGGATTTTTTCCGGTAAAAAAATCCCGAGGTTGATTGAGTTGAAAGATATCAAAGGGGAAGTCCATGTTCATTCCACCTGGTCCGACGGGAGAAATTCGATTCAAGAGATGGTGGAAGCGGCCCGGCAGCGGGGGTACGAATATCTGGCGATCAGCGACCATTCGCCGCGTCTGCGGGTGGCGGGAGGTGTTTCACCAGAGAATTTGTTAAAGAAGAAAAAAGAGATCGAGGCTTTGAATGAAAAACATCAGGATTTTCGTGTCCTTTTCGGCACCGAGGTTGAGATCGACGCTGATGGGAACCTGGATTACAACGATAAAATTTTAAGTGATTTTGACGTTGTGGTCGCGGCCATCCACAGCGGGTTTGAACAGGGCCGGGAGCAATTGACCCGTCGGCTGATCAAGGCCTGTCAGCACAAAAGTGTCAACGTGATTGCCCATCCAACGGGCGTGCATTTAGGGAAAAGAGAACCTTACGACGTTGATTTGAAGCAGCTCTGTCAGGCCGCAGTTGATGGGGGCACGGCATTGGAAATCAATTCTTTTCCGGTCCGGCTGGATTTGAATTCCGATAACGCGTATTTTGCCCGTGAACAGGGGGTCAAATTTATGATCAACAGCGACGCGCATCAGGTCGCGCATATGGCGTATATCAAATTCGGTGTTGCCCTTGCCCGTCGGGCATGGTTAACAAAAGACGATGTCCTCAATACGCTGCCGTTGAAAGATTTTCTCAAAGCCATCAAAAGGAAGAAAGGTTGAGGATGAGTTGTGTTTAAAATCGTTAACAAACAACTTTTAGCCAAAGACAGCAAACGGCTCGATATCGAATCGCCACTGATTGCTAAAAATGTGCTGCCCGGACAGTTTGTCATGGTTATCACCGACGAGAATTCGGAATGGATCCCGATCACCGTCATGGAAGCGGATGCCAGCCGCGGGATCATTTCCTTGATCGTCCAAGAGGTGGGGCCAAGTACGCGGCAGTTGGCCAACAAACCGAT
>JAHFFS010000043.1 GCA_023247815.1 Candidatus Omnitrophota bacterium | reverse complement strand
CGTTGAAAATCAAGGCAAAAAATATAAACGCATTCATCGCGACCAATTGACCTTGTTTGACGATCTGTGATCAGCGAATCAGGGAAAAGATACCTCGGGGCTTGCCCCGGGGTCATTCATTGAGACCCTCTTGCCTGTGTATGATTTCTTTGCGTCAAAAGAGTCTTCCTAATAAAGCAAAGAATTCGAGTAAGATCATAGAAAAATATTTGGAAATGTTGTTAATTGTGATATGAAAAAATTGATAAGACGACTAGTCAATAAACCTGATTGGATGAATTTTAGGAGAGTCACGCCTCTTTCACTGAAATTTGGTTTTGATCGAGGGACGCCCATTGATCGCTATTATATTGAACGATTTCTCGATGCCCATCGAAAATCGATTCATGGCACAGTTCTTGAAATTGCTGATGACAGTTACACCAGGAAGTTTGGTGACAAGGTCGCGACCAGAGATGTTTTAAGATTTGATAAGACCAATCATTGCGCCACGATTCATGGTGACCTTACAAAATTTGACACAATCCCTGTTGATAAATTTGACTGTTTCATTTGTACCCAGACCTTGAATTTTATCTACAATTTTCAAGGTGCGATTAAAGGAATTCATCAGGTGCTGAAACCCAATGGGGTCGCTTTAGTCACTGTGGCAGGGTTATGTCAGATTTCGCAATACGATATGGACCGTTGGGGAGATTATTGGCGCTTTACCGATTTATCGATGACAAAAGCATTTCAAGAAATTTTTGGAGAGGGTCGTTTTGAAATCAGCACTTACGGGAATGTCTTGTCCGCGATTTCTTTGTTGGAAGGGATCGCCGCTGAGGAGCTTTCAAAAGAGGAATTGGACGTTAATGACAAAGTTTATCAGGTCTTGATCGCTATCAAAGCTTGGAAGAAATGAAACAACTGTTTATGGAAATTGCTTCACCGGTGTATCAACTTCTCAAGTCGAAAGAATATCGAGAATTTATAAGGTTAATTGTCTTGTTTGGCAATTCTCCTCGGTATTCCTCTCGCCGTATTCGATTCCTGAGATATCAATTCTTTGTTCCGGACTGTGCCTCGTTCATTTGGCAATTCAGAGAAATTTTTTTTGAACAAACTTACAAATTCACGGCTGATCGACCGGATCCGGTGATTTACGACTGCGGGGCCAATATTGGAACAAGCTGTTTATATTTTAAAACTTTGTACCCAAACGCGAGAATAAAAGCCTTTGAAGCTGACCCAAATATTTTTGCGGCCTTTCAGAAAAATATGAAGGACAATAACATTTTGGATATAGAAGTTTTTGACAAAGCCGTTTGGCACTCATCGGGGAAAGTCCGTTTTGGAGTGGATGGGGCGGATGGCGGAGCTATTGATCAAACGGATGGGGCCATCATTCAGGTCGAAACGATTCGATTGGGAGAATGGCTGGCGAAAGAAGAACAGGTTGATTTGCTTAAAATTGACATTGAAGGGGCGGAATATGAAGTCATTTTAGATTGTCGCGACGCCTTAAAGAAGGTAAGGAATTTATTCATTGAATACCACAGTCGGAGTCATCGAGAACAGAAATTGGATCAAATTTTGGCACTGCTGACAAGAATTGGATTCCGTTATTATCTGCAGAATGTCGATACGCGTAAGTATCCGTTTGTCAATAGGGGGCGGGAGTTGAAGATGGATTTGCAGGTTAACATTTTTGCCTATCGTGAGAGCTAAATCATGATCGATTTGTCAAGCACGATGCTGGGAATGAGGGGGTGTGTCGGGAAATCTGTTCGTCAAATTTCAAATCTATTGGATTTTCCTGCGATTGTTCTGCTTTATCATAGAATTGCTGATCTAGAGTTTGACCCTCAGCAGCTTGCGGTCAGTTTTCAGAATTTTTATCAGCACATGGAGTATTTGAAAAAAGTTTATCACATTCTGACCATTGACGAATTTCAAGAATCGATTACCAAGAGAAAGCCATTCCTAAGCCGAAGTCTGATTTTGACCTTTGATGACGGCTACGCTGATAACGCTCAGCAGGCATTGCCGGTATTGGAGTCACTGAACGTCCAGGCGCTGTTTTATATTTCAACAGCAAATATTGGTTCTCGTCAGGAATTCTGGTGGGATGATCTCGAGCGCATTTTTTTACAGGACAGACAACCTCCCCCGGAACTAAAGCTTAGTGTTGATGGTCGGATGTATTCCTTTTCCACCCAGAATTTTGAAGCCAGGAGGTTAGTTTATTTCACACTTCACCCTATTGTGAAGAAGCAAAAGCCTGAGATCCGTGAGCAGATTTTTCAGCAATTGTGTGTTTGGGCAGGGGTGCCGCGCGAGGGGAGAGAAACTCATCGAACAATGATGACCACGGACATCCAGAAGATGAGCAAGTCAAAATCAGCGGTGATCGGAGCGCATACGCACAATCACGTGTCCTTATCGATGTTGTCTTATCAAGAACAGTTTGATGAAATCCAGAAATCCAAATTGGTTTTGGAAAATTTGACTGGTCAAAAGATCAACCATTTTTCTTATCCCTATGGTGCTCGGGAAGACTATGACCGTCAGAGTATCAGGATTGTTAAAGAGTTGGATTTTACGATGGCTTCTGCCAATTTTTACTGGCAGGTTCATCGCTGGAGCGATATTTATCAGATCCCTCGAATCGTTGTGAGAAATT
This sequence comes from Candidatus Omnitrophota bacterium, assembly GCA_023247815.1. GTDB lineage: Bacteria > Omnitrophota > Gorgyraeia > Zapsychrales > JANLHA01 > JAHFFS01. Next base: position 6,342 of record JAHFFS010000043.1, on the reverse strand, counting down.
GGGGGATAGAAGAGTTTAAACAGCATCTTAAGGGATTTTATTTGAGTTGATGAAAATTTTGATTGTTAACGCGATTGAGAGCAAAGGGGGGGCGGCCCGCGCAGCACAGCGTTTATACCAGGGTTTACGACGACAGAACGTTGACGCGCGCTATTTGACTGATTTTCGTTCTTCCATCGATCGTGACATCATTTCGCTTTGGCCGTATTTGACAAATGGGATGGCGACGTTTTTTTCTTTGGCGGATAAACTGCCGCTCTTATTTTATCCTCGACGACAAGGAATCATTTTTTCCCCCGCAGTCATTCCAACGAGGATCAATGGACTCATCGAGCGGTTGAATCCGGATCTCGTTCATCTGCACTGGATTGCCCATGGTTCGATCAGCATTGAACAGATTGCTAAAATCAAAAGACCGATTGTCTGGACCCTACATGACTCTTGGGCCTTTACCGGAGGATGTCATTTGCCATTTGATTGCAAACGGTATCAAAGCGCTTGTGGATGTTGCCCTCAATTAGGAAGTGATGACCCAGCGGATTTATCGAACAGGATTTGGAGGCGAAAGGAAAATGCTTTCAAAGAATTAAATCTTCAGATCGTTGCTCCCAGCCGGTGGCTCGCGAGATCTGCCCAAACAAGTTCGTTATTTAAAGATTTGGATGTGTCGGTGATACCAAACGGGATTGATACGAAATTGTATCAACCAATGGATCTTTCATCGACACGTGCAAAATTGAATCTGCCGCAGAATAAAAAGCTTGTTCTTTTTGGAGCCATGGGCCTCAGTAAAGATGCCAACAAGGGTCTGCAGTTTTTAAAACCAATCTTAGGGCATTTAGTGAAGCAAAAAATGAAGGATTTAGAATTTGTCATTATGGGTTCACGTAAATCGGAGTGTGATTCTGATTTTGGATTTCCTATCCACTATTTGGGAACCCTGAAATCTGAATCCTCGATTGCTTCGCTATACGGCGCGGTTGATGCTACACTTTTGTTGTCCTTGCAGGAAAATCTTCCCTATGCCGTGATGGAATCTTTATCGTGCGGTACGCCGGTCGTCGCGTTTGAAATCGGCGGTGTCCCCGATATGGTCGATCACCAGGTCAATGGTTACTTAGCTAAACCTTATGAGGTCGAGGATATCGCGCGGGGTATTGCCTGGGTCCTCGAGGACAAAATACGTCAGGAAAAGTTGCGCGAGCAAGCCAGAAAGAAATGCGAAGATCATTTTTCATTAGAACTGCAAACCCAGCGCTATATGAAGCTGTACAATCAAGTTTTATCAAAACAACCGCAAAAATAAATGAGAGTACCTTTGGCCAATGGTTGGTAATCTGAAAGTTTCTATCATCACTGTTTGCTTAAACGCCCAAAATACCATTGAGGTGACTATCCAATCGGTCCTATCGCAGACTTATCAAAATATTGAATATATCATTGTGGATGGGGTCTCAACGGACGGGACAGGGCAAGTCATTTCTCGGTATCAGGATAAGATTAGTAAAATTGTTTCCGAGAAAGATAGCGGCATTTACGATGCGATGAATAAGGGCGTAAGATTGGCCACAGGGGATATCATCTATTTTCTTAATGCGGATGATCGATTTTATGATCATAGGGTGATTGAAGATGTTGTCGCTGAATTTATCGCCGATGAAAAAATTGAGTTACTTTTAGGGAAGGTTCTTTATGTTAATTTGCCGACAGGGTTTGTTTTGCCGGCTAAAAATTCCGGCACAACGATGTTTACCAATAAAAGAGACGCTATTTTGATACAGATTTGCCATCAAAGGATATTTTGCAGAAAATTGGTTTTTAAAATAACCGGTCTTTTTGATCAAAAATATCGAATTTTTGCCGATTATGATTGGTTTTTAAAAGCTTACCGACAAGCGATCCCTGTGAAATATATTGATCGATATGTCGCATTTTTTAATTATCAAGGAGTGAGTCATAATGTCGGTATCGCCTATTTGCATGAGAAGTTAGAAATCATTTGTAAAAACTCATTGTTGGATTTCGTTCTTTATGTTTGGGATAAAACATGGAGTGTTTTCTCGCAAAGATTAAAAATTCAGTGAGAAAGGTGCTCTGTCCTTGAAAATTGTTGTTATTCGTCATTCGATCCGTAATCGCGGCGGTGACCGTCTGATTCTGGATTATCTTCATGACCTCATTCAAAAGGGGCATGAGGTCGTTTATTGGACCAATGAAATCAAGACCGATTTCTTAATTGAGCAGCGAATTCAAATCAAAAAAATTCCCTACAAGGGAGTCTTAGGGACGATCCTATTTTCGCTGCTGACAAAGTTTTCTGCCGATGTTGTTCTGGTTGATGTCGTTGCTTTATCAGTCTTTGTCGTCCTTCGTAATAGAGGGAAAGTGATTTATTTAGCCCAAGATGATGACCGTAGTTATTATTCTTCAATCATTCTTAAGACGCTTACGCATGGCTTTTATCGATTTTCTTTGACGTTGATGAAGACCCCGATGATTTGTGTTTCTCAATATCTTGCCGATCGGCTGGCTGTTTATTCGTCTAGAAAAGTTGTGGTTGTTCCTAACGGTATCGATGCCAAAATATTTTTTCATGAGAAAAAATCAAAACATTCAATTCAAAAGACGACCCCATATGCGATTGTGCTTTACGCACGTGATGATTATCGAAAGGGTTTTGATGTTGGGATCAAAGCCATCGAGGAATTGGCGCGAATCAGGGGAGTGATGGACTGGGAACTCTGGCTCATTGGTGACGCGAAACGAAATATCAATACGACCGGTTTAAAAATTACCCGCTGGGGATTTTTAAAGGACGTTGAATTGCGTTCTGTTCTTAGCGGTGCTGATGTCTATTTGTCGTCTTCCCGTCATGAAGGATTTGGTTTGATGCAATTGGAAGCCATGGCCTGCGGCTGTGTTATGGTGACGACTGAAGCGTTTGCATTAGCAAAGAATGATTTTAATGGCTTGGTCAGCAAGGTGGAAGATTGGAAATCCTTGGGACAGGATTTGAATCGGGTGTTGAATGATCGCTTGCTTTTCGCTCGGTTGAGATCTAATGGTGTGCAGCTAGTTGATCAGCACCAACTTGAAGTGAGTTGTAGGAAGTTTGAGCAGGCGCTTAATCAACTATTGGTGTGATTTTGGATAATATTAAGTTTTTCCAGCCTTAAAGATGCCGGGAAATCAATCCTTTGATTTCTTTGAATGAGGTTTTACCAGGTTGAGGTTTCCGGCCGAAGCACATCCCTAGCTGCTCGTGGTAAGAAATCAAATTTGAATTGACAAAACGTTGTTTAATCGCTTCTTGGGTCGGCAGGTATTGAATCGTGTTCCCATCAACTCCAACGACAGTCACACCGCTCAACCCTTTGAGTAGGAGCAGGACCGCGGCCCCGCCGACTTCTTTTCCGAAATTGGCATCATAAGGAGAAGTGTGGCCGCAGCGCACCAAGTGCCCAGGCGTCACCGCGCGCACTTCCGGGATTTCGTAAATGCCTTTGACGTACATTTTTGTCTTTTTCATGAAGTTGAGGATGTCAGGGTCTTTTTTAAACCGCTTGGTCAATTCCTGTGTAACAAATTTGCCTGCTCCTGCCAAACGCTTATGTCCAAAGGCATCAACCCCAACGGATTCATCAAAAATTTCGGAACCACTGGCGTCTTTTAAGCCTTCGGCGACAATGATCAGATAAGTCCCGGTGAAGGTGTCACTGCTTTCAACCCGTGCTATGAATTTTTGTTTCACGTTTTGATAGAGGATGTCAAAATCAACCGGAATTTCCGGTATCAAAACCGCGTCCGCGTCTGCCCCAACTCCACCGCGAAAAGCAGTATGGCCGGCGTAGCGACCAAACACTTCCAAGACAATGATCCGGTTGTGGGTGACTCCGGTTGTTTTCAGGTCTTCGGCAAACGTGGTGATACGGCTGATCGTGGAGTCGCCACCGACGGAATAAGTCTGTAGATCCAGGTCCATGGTCTTGGGCGCGTGCACACAGGGAATTCCATTTTTCGCCAGATCGACGATCACACTGCCGGTATCATCACCGCCGCTGATCACTAGTCCGTCGATTTTGAATTTCTTAAGGCCTTCTTTGATGCGTTGGTATTTATTTTTGTCATCGATTTTACTGATCTTGACTCGGGAGTGTCCGGCCTCTGACCCGGCGAGATTAAGGTCAATTTGATCCAGCCGTCGGGGTGTTAGCTCGACCAGTTTCTCAAAGTCAGTGAGATTATACAATCCCGCATAACCGTTGGAAATCATAAAGCAGGAGAGCCCTTGATTGAGTGCCATGAGGGCGGCCCCTTTAATCACCGCATTCAATCCACCACAGTCTCCGCCGCTGGTGATCAGTCCAATTTTTTTCATCAGACAACTCCTTTAGTTGGAACGCGAATAAGTAAAATTATTTTTTGAACAAGAAACAAACGTAAATGTAAGTACACATTAGCATATTCTTTTTTCCATCGCAATCGCTAGATTTAAGAAATTAAGCCTTTTGCGCCTGTTCAAGCATGCTTTCGGCGTGGTTTCTTGCAATGCGTTGGTCTTGGTCACGAGCGCTGCCCATCATAAGGCTCAATTCTTGGACGCGTTCTTTGTTGTTCAAACAAACGATGGATGTTATTGTGCGTCCTTTGATCACGGATTTCTCAACCTTGAAATGGCAGTCGGCAAAGGAAGCGATCTGAGGCAGGTGAGTGATGAGCACAATTTGGCGGTCTTGGGCAAGGCTCTTCAGTTTTTTCCCGGTGATCGTGCCAAGCCGGCCGCCAATCTGGGCGTCGATTTCATCAAAGACCAGGACCGCAATAGGATCAACCTTGGTGAGGGCTTTTTTTAAGGCCAACATCAGTCGCGCCGCCTCTCCGGAAGATACGATTTCCGAGAGTGGTTTTAAAGGTTCTCCAGCGTTGGGGCTGATGTAAAAAATAACTTGGTCATGTCCGGTGTCTTTAAAATCGATTTCTTCGAATTTGATTTCAAAATCAATGTGTTCGAAACCCAGATCGTGAAGTTCTTGAATGACGGTTTTTTTGAGTTCCTTCGCCGATTTTTTTCTCAACTGGGTCAAGGCTTGGGCCAGAGCGCGCAATTCTTCTTTGGTTTTGTCGATTTGGTTTTGCAATTCTTGATCATTGTGTTCGAAATCAACGAGCAGGCCAAGTTTTTCCTTCGCTTGCGTATAGAAATTTTGGGCCTGCGGAATCGTTGGACCATATTTTTTTAAGAGCAGGTCATAGAGGTCGACTTTTTGGATGACAGCTTGCGCCTCTTGTGGCTGAAAGGAAAGTTGCTCTTGATAATCGCGGATTTCTCCGAGCAGGGATTCGGCATTCTGTTGGATGTTTTGCAGATAGTCTTGCCAGTGAGCGGTTTTCTCATCGATCCCGGCAATTGTTTTGATAGGGGCAAAGGCTTTTTGAATCAATTCGGAAAGATTCAACTCTGATCCATCAAGGATCTGTTGGAGTTCGTTGATCTCCTCGAAGAGTTTTTCAGCATGATCGATCTTTGTCTGTTGATCTAAAAGTGACGTGTGCTCATCATCCGTCAGTCGCACCTGTTCCAATTCTCTGACTTGAAATTTGAGGATGTCCAAATCGCGTTCACGGGATTGTGATAATTCTTGCAGGTGGGACTGTTTTTTTTTCAATTCCAGAAAATGTTGGAATGATTTTTGGTAAGCCGCGAGCTCGCGGTCAAAATGGGTCAAGCGGTCAAGCATTTCGATATGCGAGCTGGTCATCAAGAGTCGTTGATGGTCATTGGGGCCGTGAAAATCAACGAGCAGATCACCAAGGATTTTCAGTTGCGAGAGAGTCAAGGTTGCACCATTGACCTTTATTTTGTTACGGCCATCGGAAAAATATTGACGTTGGAGAATGAGAACGTTTTCACCATCTGGTAAGTGGTCTTTGAGAAGTTCGTGGTTTTTGAGCGAGGTCCCGTTGAGATCAAAGACCACCTCGACCAGGCAGGCCTGGTCTTGATCACGCAGAGGTGAAGATTTGACACGCTCTCCCAGGGCAAAACGCAGTCCTTCGATGATGATCGACTTCCCGGCGCCAGTTTCTCCAGTTAGGATGTTAAGGCACGAATCAAGTTCAAGTACGATTCGTTCGATGAGGCCAAAATTTTGAATTGTGATTTGCGAGAGCATGGGTCTTTAGAAATTTGAATGATTGGATTCTAGCAAAGATTGCCAAAAATGGGAAGGATTTGTCTCAAGGCCAGAGTTGAGCATAAAAAGTTGAAATAGAATTTATTTTAATAAAAAGGTCAGCCTATAATACTAAAATTGATATATGTCTAGCCGGAGGAGCCATGAA